>JAEUQD010000918.1 GCA_016789925.1 Bryobacterales bacterium
CACACATCCGGCGGCGAGGGCTTTCGTCCAGACACCCAAACCGTCTCCTTCCAGCTTTGCCAGAGAACAGTATTTCGGCGTCACCGCACTCCGATTTATTAACCAGGATGGCCTCAGCCGGTACGGACGCTACCGGATCACTCCGGATGCGGGCGTCGAGCACCTCGATGACGCCGCGCTCAAAGACAAAGACGCGAACTTTCTTTTCGATGAAATCCGGCGCCGTATCGAAGCGGGTCCGGTGAATTTCAAGATTCATTTGCAGGTGGCCGGGGCAACCGACCCGGTTGACGACGCCACCGTTCACTGGCCGGAAGACCGGCCACTCGTCCCTCTCGGCGAAATCACCCTCACTGGTGTTGCACCGGATGATGCGAAACAGCAGAAATGGATCATCTTCGACCCGATTCCGCGCGTGGGTGGCATCGAGCCATCCGAAGACCCGTTGCTGGAGGTGCGCGCCGCGGTCTATCTGTTGAGTGGCCGGCGCAGGCGGGAAGCTACCGAGTAGTACAGTGGATGGCTATGATGAGAACCGCGGTATGCATCTTCGTTAGTCTAGGAGCCCTTTTGGAAGCGCAAACACTTTGGGAAAACCCGGTTAAGAAGCAGTTGAAAGAAGGCAAGCCGGTGATCGGCGCGACGATCACGGTGGCCTCGCCGGACGTGGCGGCCGCGGCCGCGAACATGGGATTCGACTTCCTGTGGATCGAGATGGAACATTCGCCGATCACGCTCGAGACGGCGCGGAACATGATTCTGGCGACGCGCGGACTGAAAGCGGTCCCGTTTATCCGGGTCCCGGTGAATGAGTTATGGACGGCCAAGCGGGCGCTCGACGCCGGGGCACTGGGCGTCATGTATCCGTTCACGTCAACGCCCGAGTTAGCGAAGCAGGCGGTGGACGCCGTGAAGTATCCCCCGCTGGGCAAGCGCGGCGCGGGTCCGGGACTGGCGAGTTTGCGGTGGCAAGGACCGGAATCCTACTACGACTTTTCGGACCGCAACGCCATGGCGATCGTCATCATCGAGCAGGCGCAGGCCATCGAGAAGATCGAGGAGATCGCGGCGACGCCGGGTTTGGACGTGATGTTCATTGGGACCAACGACCTCAGCTTCTCCTATGGCAAGCGCGGCGACACATCGCCGGCAGTGGTGCAGGACGCGATCAAGAAGGTGGTGGCCGCGGGCAAGAAGTATGGCGTACCGGTCGGGCGTCCCGCGGCAACGCCGGAACAGATCAAGCAGTATCTGGACCAAGGGTTTCTCTTCTTCCAGGGTCCCTCGGACCTGGTGATGATGACGGGCGGCGCCCGGCCCCTGGTGCAGACGTTGGGCAAGTCCGGGTTCGATCCAAAGAAGCAGCCGCTCTATTAGGTTAGATTAGCTTCCTGCCCCGGTGAAAAATTCCTTGCGCTGAATCGGTATTGAAGATAAACTACCGCCCAGAATCGGTTCAAGGGGGTACGTATCATGTCCACGAAGATTCACTGGGCACTCTTGTTCCTGTGGAGCGCTCACATCATTTGGGCGCAAGGGACAGCCAGTATTCAAGGAACGGTAACCGATGCCTCGGGCGCGGCGATACCCGAGGCGAGGGTTGCTGCGACGAACCTGGGTAGCAACCTGACGCGCGGTATCACAACCGACATGGCGGGACAGTATGTGATCCCACTGCTGCCCATCGGCACTTATAGCGTGCGGGTGGACAAACCTGGCTTCCAATCCTTCCTGCAGCAAAACGTACTGCTGCAGGTGAACACAGAAGTGCGAGTCGATGCCCGACTGGAGGTGGGTGGAACCACTGAACAGGTGAATGTGAGTTCCCAGGCGACGCTGGTCCAGACGAATTCCTCTGCCATGGTGCAGGTGGTGGACCAACAACGGGTGGCGGACCTGCCACTCAACGGGCGCAACGTGCTGCAACTACTGACGCTGAATGCCGGGGTATCGGACCGCAATGTTCCGGCGACGGTCCAGGGAGCAAATCTAGGTTTCGGGACTTATCAGGTGCGCGTGTCGATCAACGGGGCGCGGGGCATCAACGGCAATTTCCTGCTCGATAACGCCGATCACAACGAAGCGCAGACGAATCTGCCGCGTCCGTTTCCGAACGTGGACGCCGTGCAGGAGTTCAGCGTACAGACATCGAGCTTCGACGCACAGTACGGCCGTGGAGTGGGCGGCGTCGTGAATGTCGTAACCAAGAGTGGGACCAATGAATTCCACGGGACCTTGTTCGAGTTTTTCCGTAACTACAAGCTGAACGCGGCCAACTTCTTCAGCGGCCGCGACGCGCTGAAGCGGAATCAGTTCGGCGGGGCGCTGGGTGGGCCGATCAGCAAGGATCGAACTTTCTTCTTTGGTTCCTACCAGGGGACGCGCATCCGCAGTTCGACGCCCGGCGCCGTGCGGACCTCCCCGAGCGAGGCGATGAAGAACGGCAACTTCTCGGAGTGGCTGCGGGCAAACGGCCAAGGCGCCATCCGCGATCCGCTGGCGCCGACGCAAGTGTTTCCGGGCAATATCATTCCGCGCAGCCGCATCGACCCGGTGTCGGCGAAGCTGACGACCTTGTTTCCGTCGTCGATCGATTCCACTTACCAGATCCGGTTCGGCACGCCGGTGAGCATCACAGACGACAATCAGGTGATCGCACGGCTGGACCATATGGTAGGCGAGCGCCACCGGTTCTCGGCGCGGTATTTCTTTCTGCGCTTCGTGAACCCGGCGGTCATCCTGCCGACCAATATTCTTTATGCGGTAGACGGGACGGAGGGCAACGAACACGCCACTTCGGTGAATCATACGTTCACGATTTCGCCGAACTGGGTGAACAGTTTCACTTTCTCGTACAACACGTCGGAACCGGCCCGGAGGACGGCCTCCGAGCCCGTGCTGACGCTGGAGTCGCTCGGTTCGCGGGTGAAGAATTCGCCGCAGGCCAACCATCTCAACATTTCGCCATCGGGCTGGTCGGGCATCGGACTGGGAAACGTGGGATTGTCCGTGACGCGCTCGCTGCATATCTCCAACACGACAAGCTACGCGACCGGGCGGCATAATATGCGCTTCGGCGGCGACTTCCGACGCTACCGGACAGGCTTCTCGTCCTATTTTCTGACTGGCGGGCAGGCGAACTTCACCGGGCAGTTATTCAGTAACCCGGGCCTCCAGAATGCCGGTAACGCTTACGCGGAATTCCTGATGGGCCAGGTGGCGAGTTGGCGGCAGTTGTCCACGTCGCGGCTGGCGGCGATCAACCCGATTTACTCCTTGTTCATCCAGGACGATATCCGGCTTACACCGAAACTGACCGTCAACGTCGGATTGCGGTACGACCCGAAGCTCGGCCTGACCGAAGGCAATGACCAGCACACGACCTTCATCGCGGGACGCCAGTCGGCGATCTTCCCGCGCGCGCCGCTGGGTCTGCTGTTCACCGGGGACGAGGAAGTGGGCGGCAAGGCGATTCCGAACGATTGGAACAATCTGGCGCCGCGGGTTGGAATGGCCTGGAACTTCCTGCCGAAGACGGTGTTGCGGGGCGCCTACGGGTTGTTCTTCGACGAGTACATGGGGTTGTTCTATAACCGGACGATCCAGGGCCAGCCTTGGGTGGCGGATGCGACGCTGGTGGGTCCACTGCCGCTTTCCGATCCCTACCGCGGGGGCGCGCTGGTGGAACCGGATAACTACACCGCGGACAAGAATGGGAACTTCCTCGATTTCGCGACCTATGCAGTGCCGACGCGGGAGATGCGCGCGGGCTACATGCAGAACTGGAATCTGGTGCTGGAACGTGAACTGCCCGCGAGCATCTTGTTCCGCGTCGCGTATGTGGGCTCGAAGGGAACGCACCTGTTGATGACGACCGATATCAATGCCGGCGTGTACCGGGCGGGCGCCACTGCGGGCAACTTGAACTCGCGGCGGCCGTATGCGCGTATTGGTCCGCTCCAGGTGGGCCAGTCCAACGGCAACTCGACCTACAACTCGATGCAGGTGACCGCCCAGCGGAGGCTGGCGAGCGGCGTGAGCGTACTCGCCAACTATACGTGGAGCAAGGGAATCGACTACGCGTCGTTCGGCTCGATCGAAGGCAACCAGACAGGACCGGACCCGGTGAATGTGCGGAACAACCGGGGACCCGCCGACTTCGACCTGACGCACCGCATGGTGGTTTCGGGCATTTGGGAGTTGCCGGGGCTAAAGACTTGGAATCCGTTGGCGCGGTGGGTGCTCGGCGGATGGCAACAGAATGCGATTTTCACGGCGCAGACGGGACCGCCGATCACGATCAGAAGCGGCGTGGACGCCGACTTCAACGGCGTGGGCGGAGACTTTGCGGACTACCGGGGCGGGGACTGGCGGCTCGGTTCGCAGTCGAAGGAACAACAGATTCGCCGCTGGTTCGACACGACACAATTCACGACGAACGCGGCGGGCACGATCGGCAGCGCCCGCCGGGGGCAACTGCGCGCTCCCGGCGATTGGAACCTGGACTACTCGCTCTTCAAGAACTTCGCGATTCGGGAGGGCCAGAGGCTCCAGTTCCGCGCGGAGTTGTTCAATGCGTTCAATCATGCCAATCTCGGCCAGCCGACCGATACCGTGAACAGTCCGACCTTCGGGGTAATTACATCCGCTTCGGCGCCGCGCATTGTGCAATTGGCGCTCAAATACGTTTTCTGAGATGGTGACTTCATGACAACACGACGGCAGATGATGGCGATGGCGGCGGTGGCAGGCTCGGCCGCGGCGCAACCGGGCGGGAAGAAAATCCGGTTGGCGATCGTGGGCGGCGGGTTTGGCACGTCGTTCTATTTCCACCAGCACCCTCAATGCGAGGTGACGGCGGTCACGGACCTGTATGCGGAGCGGCGGCAGCGGTTGCGCGACACCTACCACTGCGACAACGTCTACGAGTCGCTCGAAGAGATGTTGAAGCGGCGGCGGGATCTGGACGCGGTGGCGGTCTTCTCCGACGTGCCGTCGCACGTCAAGCACGCCAGGATGTGCATGGAGCGGGGGCTGCATGTGATTTCGGCGGTGCCGGCTTGCGCGAACCTCGAGGAGGCCGAAGAGTTGCGTGCGGTGAAGGAGAAGACAGGCTTGCGCTACATGATGGCGGAGACGAGTTACTACCGCCAGGCCTGCATTTATGCGCGCGAGCTGTATCAGAAGGGCGGGTTCGGCCAGATTATCTATAACGAAGTGGAGTATTATCACGACTTCAACTTCGAGGAGCGGATGACGCGGCGGCCGTCGCTGTATTTCAATCCGGACGGGTCGAACAGTTGGCGACAGGGTTGGGCGCCGATGCACTATCCGACCCACTCGATCGGCCTGGCGGTGGCGGTGACGAAGGAGCGGGTGACGTCGGTGTCGTGTCTGGGACTCGGCGACCGGGAGAAGATGGCGCGCATTCCCAATAACCGGCTGAAGAACCCGTTCTTTAATGAATTCGCATTGATGGAGACCAGCGGCGGCCACGTGATCCGGCATAACGAGTGCCGGCAGATCTCCTCCCTCGAGGTGGAGCGGGCGCAGTGGTTCGGCGAAAAGGGGTCATTGTATATGGCAATTCCCGGGGTGTTGCCCAACACCTGGCAACCTCGGCACGGCAAGCCGGCGCCGGTGGACATTCCAGACTATTGGAGCACCGACAGGCTCCCTCCGGCGATGCGGCACAACAGCGGTCACGGGGGAAGCCACACCTTCCTATCCGCGGAGTTCATCAATGCCCTGGTGGAGAACCGAGAGCCAACGGTGAATGTCTACGAGGCTCTGGCGATGACTGTTCCTGGGTTGGTCGCGCATCAATCGGCACTGAAGAACGGGGAGCGGCTAAAGGTGCCGAGATTTGACCGGGCAGGGTGAGATTCCGGAGCCGGCTCGGAGACCCCGGTGCGTGCGTCACCGGTCCGCGGCAACGCAAACAGGCCAGCAGATTTCGACACTGCGGCGTCCGGCTTGTGCGCCACTAACCCAAGTTCGTCACGGAACCGGTCGAAACTGACCTAAGTCGTGCCGAATCAGTTCAGGCAATGGCCGAGTCTACACTAGTATTTCAGAAACCGGTTCAGATAGAGGTTAGCGAGCAAGGGACTAATTACCCCGCCTTGCGGGGTTCCCTGCCTGTTTCTCCCTAAGTTCTGCCAGTTCCCACGATCATCCTGTTGCATCACGGTCGGCGCCCGCGGACCTGCTTTTCGAGGCCTGCTCGAGCTTCACTCGCGTTGCGGCCTGCGGATTTGCTCACCCACCATTAACATGTGGGCTTGGTCGGAAGGCTTCGACGTCCCCAGTTCCCCGGCGACGCCGCTTCTCAGCTATCCAGGCATACCGAAAACTCCTGGTGCGGGACTTGCACCCGCTGGGTCACTGCGCGATGAGAGTCGTTTGGCAGTTCGTCGGATTGCTGTGAAAAAGTGTCGAAATCTGTCGAATGGGGGAGTTTCCAATCCTGTTTGAGGACGGCGAGGGCGGCTTTTAGGCGAACGAAAGGCGAAGCATCGGGATTGGTGAGAATCTCCCGGATGTTGTTCAGGGCGAGGCGGGTGAGGACCGCGAGTTGGGTGCGGAATTGGGTCTCGAACTCCTTTTTCGCAGACTGGGCGGAAAGGAGGAAGGCAGGATCCTTCAGCCAGTTGTGGACGGTGGAGCGGTGGATTTGGAACTTCTCGGCAACGGCGGAGATGGAGAGTCCGAAGCCGATGGCGATGGCTGCGGCGGCCTGGATCGGAGTCAAATTGTTGTCGAATTCTGTCGAATTCGAGGAGGGGGAAGGGTGGGCAAAGTTGGTCATAACGAGCCCAGGATGGAGGGTGGGTTGAAAGAGCCGACGGGTGGGTTTGTGTAAACCGATAAAAAGATGGGAAAAATAAATTTGAATTGTGCGTGAACGGGATTTTTCGTTCAGGCAAATATTTGGAGAAGGAAAGTGTGACCGGGGGCGGGTTGGCCTACCGCCTCCGCGCCGCCTCCGCCTGCTGCCGCGCGCGAGATTCGGCTTCGCGCTGGCGTGCTTCGGCCGCCCGCCGCTCCTGCTCGGCTCGCCTCTGCTGTTGGCGCTGCTGTTCCTGCTGTTGCCGCATCTGCTCGCGAGCCCTGGACTCCGCATCCCGCTGCCGCGCGAGGGTTTGGCGTTGTTGTTCGGCACGCAGACTCGCCTGCTGCTGGCGCTGCTGTTCAGCCTGCCGTTGTGCCGACGCCTGCCGCGTGTTCTGCTGTTGGCGTTGCTGTTGCTGCTGCCGGCGCTGTTGCTGAAGCCGGATTTGTTCCTATGCGTTGGGTGGCTTCCCGTCTGGAGGCCTTTGCCGCCGCTGGCGCTCGATCGATTCCTTCTTCTGCCGCTCGAGTTCCCGACTATATTCGTCCTCAAGCTTCTTCCGCGCTTTGTCTGCCTCTTCATCGACCTGGCGCTTCTGCTCCTTGCGCTGGTCTTCAAGCTTGCGCTCGTACTCTTTGCGTTCCTGCTCGCGGTCTCTCCGTTCGCGCTCATCGGCACGCAGAAGCAGAGAGGCGGCAACCACCGGCAGCAATAGGTGAACCCAGAATTTCATAGCTCCTCCGTTGGGTGAAGTTCCCAGGTGACCTTATTCTATGCGAAATTCGGCAAACCCGAGGAACCCGGAGCGCGACCCAGAACGGATCGCTGTTATGGAACGACGAGGATGTCAGGCATGCGCTTCAGCACTTCCAGCCCCGCCCGTAGAGCGTCGTCCACGATCTGTTTGGTAGCCGTTTCCGGACGCTGGGCTGAAGAGGCCCTTCAGCGTGCTTCGGGCGCGTCACTGCGCCACCGGGGACCGGGCTTACCCGAATGATTCGGCCTACGGGCCTCGCTGGGTGCGGCAAAGCTTCGGGGACGAGCACAATGCACATCCCTGCTTCCCTTGCTTCCTGGCGGGAAATCGGCTATCTTGAAAGCTTGTAGACCTCGCCTGGAGATAGTCTGTCTATGAAAACCCCATATCCGTCGGCCAAGGAGTTCGTCCGCTCCTGGCACGTCATTGATGCCGACGGCGCTGTCCTCGGTCGTGTTGCCACACAAGCGGCCAAAGTTCTGATGGGCAAGCACCGCCCCACTTTCACCCCCTTTTTGGATGCCGGTGACCACGTGATTGTGATTAATGCCGACAAAATCCGGATGACCGGGAACAAGGAGCGGGACAAGATGTACCGCACCCACTCCGGCTATCCCGGCGGCCTCAAGGAAACCGCGGCGTTCAAGTTGAAGGCGACACGTCCGATTCGCGTGATCGAACTCGCCATCGCTGGGATGTTGCCCAAGACCAAACTCGGAAAGCAGATGTACCGGAAGCTCAAGGTGTACGCCGGGCCGAAGCACCCGCACGCCGCGCAGCAACCGAGTCCTCTGGCCCAGTAATTATTAAGGAGACTCAAAACCTGTGCCCGCGCTAGTGCAGCATCTCGGAACCGGCCGCCGCAAAAAGGCAGTGGCACGCGTGTTCCTCCGCCCCGGTGGCGGCCAAATCACCGTCAATCATCGGCCGATCGAACAGTACTTCCCCTCGGAAGCGGCTCGGGCTCTGGTCCGGCAGCCACTGCTGGCGACTGAGACGTCTGAGAAGTTCGATGTCATCATCAACACGGATGGTGGCGGCATCACCGGGCAGGCAGGCGCGATTCGCCTGGGCATCGCCCGCGCGCTGTGCGAATTCAACGTGGAACTGCGGGGCAAGCTGAAACAGCTTGGCATGCTCACGCGCGATCCACGCCAGCACGAGCGTAAGAAGTACGGCCAGAAGGGCGCCCGTAAGCGCTTCCAATTCTCCAAACGCTAACCGCGTATCTGTCCTGTTCTGCGGCGGCGGGCAAATCCCGCTTGATCACGCCCGCCGCATCGCTCACTCCCCCACCAGTTATTTCAAGGAGGCATTTTGCCGTCTATCTCGATGAAGGAGTTGCTCGAAGCCGGCGTTCACTTCGGGCACCAGACCAAGCGCTGGAATCCAAAGATGAAAGAATACATCTTTGGCGAACGAAATGGCATTTACATCATTGACCTGCAAAAGACCCTGAAGCTGTTCAAAGACGCCATGCGGTTTGTGGCCGAACAGGCTTCGCAAGGGAAGACTGTCCTCTTTGTCGGCACCAAACGCCAGGCGCAGGAAGCCGTGGCCGAAGAGGCCGCCCGCTGCAACATGTACTATGTGAACCAGCGCTGGCTCGGTGGATTGCTGACCAACTTTGTCACGGTCCAGAAATCGATTAAGCGGTTCAAAGAGCTGGAAGCGATGTCTTCGGAAGGCAACTGGGGTGGCCGTGCGAAGAAGGAAATCGGCCGGCTGGAGCGTGAGCGTAAGCACATGTTGCAGAACCTGGCCGGGATTCGCGATATGGGGACCTTGCCCGACCTGCTGTTTGTGATTGATTCCAGCAAAGAGTCGATCGCCGTTTCCGAGGCCCGCAAGTTGAACATTCCGGTGGTGGCGGTGGTGGACACCAACTGCGACCCGGACATGGTGGACTACGTAATCCCCGGCAACGACGACGCTCTGCGTGCCATCCGGCTGTTTACGAACAAGATTTCGGAAGCCGTGGTGGAAGGCCGCGCGCTCGCGACCGAGCAGGATTTCGCGGCCGAGCGGATCGTGACTGAGGAGACTCCGGTGGAGGAATCCGCCGAGTACAGCCAGTACTTCGAACCACAGTACGCCGAGAAGCTGATGTCGGAAAGCTTGGTGGACGACGATCTGGGCTCGCTGAACATTTCCAAGAAGCAGCTGGAAGCCCTGGAAGAGTAACCTTTTGATCTCGCACCGCGAGCTTTCACCCGGCCGGTGGGCCGGAGAGAAAGCCGTGTGTCTGGAGGAACCCAAGAAATGGCCGAAATCTCAGCCGCACTCGTTAAACAGCTCCGCGACAAAACCGGCGCAGGCATGCTGGACTGCAAGAAAGCGCTCCAGGAAGCCAACGGCGACCTCAACGAAGCTGAAGTAGTATTACGCAAAAAAGGAATCGCCTCCGCCGCGAAGCGGCAAGGCCGGGCGGCACGGGCCGGTGCAATCGGCACCTATATTCATCCGGGCAACCAGCTGGGCGTCCTGATTGAGGTGAACTGCGAGACCGATTTCGTGGCTCGCACAGACGGATTTCAGGATCTGGTGAAGGACCTTGCGATGCAGGTGGCCGCAGCCGATCCGAAGTACCTGCGCCGAGACGAAGTACCCGCCGATGTCTTAACCAGGGAAAAGGACATCGCCGCCGAGCGTGCCCGGAACGAAGGTAAGCCCGAGAAGGTGATCGAGCGGATTGTCGAGGGACGCCTGGTCAAGTTCTTTGAAGAGGTTTGCCTGTACGACCAGCCGTTCATCAAGGAAAACACGCTCACCATCGACCAGTTGATCAAGACCAACATCACCAAGATGCAGGAGAACATCTCCATTGCCCGATTCGCCCGCTTCAAGGTGGGCGAGACGGCTGCGGCCGCTGGTGAGGAAGCCGCCGAATAGCCGCTTCCCATGCCCCGTTTTGAGCGTATCCTGCTGAAGCTGAGCGGCGAGGTACTCGCTGGACAGGGCGGTTTCGGCATTGACCCGGAACGCGTACATTCAATGGCTGCCGAGGTGGCTGAAGTGGCTCGCACCGGCGTGCAACTCGGATTGGTGGTAGGGGGCGGCAACTTCTTTCGGGGAGTGGCCGCCGCCGCCCGTAGCATGGACCGTGTATCGGCCGATCACATGGGGATGCTGGCCACCGTGATCAACGCGCTGGCCCTGCAGGATGCACTCGAGAAACAAGGCGCCCCGACTCGCGTGATGACGGCCATCCAGATTCACCAGGTGGCCGAGCCCTACATTCGGCGCCGCGCAATCCGGCACCTGGAAAAGGGGCGGATTGTGATTTTCGCAGCCGGCACCTCAAATCCCTACTTCTCTACCGACACAGCGGCGACGCTACGCGCCCTGGAGATCAAGGCTCAAATTGTCGCCAAGGCCACCCGCGTGGACGGGGTCTACGACAAGGATCCGCTGAAACACGCTGACGCGGTTCGCTACGACAGCGTGTCGTTCAACGAGGTACTCGCAAAGAACCTTGCCGTGATGGATGCTTCGGCCGTGGCTATGTGTCGCGACAATCAACTGCGCATCTGCGTGTTCAATTTGAACACGCACGGCAATATAATGCGAATGGCGATGGGCGAACCCGTCGGCACCATCATCCAGTAACTTTTTCCGGAGATAATCATGACCGTTAAGGATATCGAATCAAACACCCGATCCAGAATGGAAAAGGTCCTCGCCGATTTGCAGCATGTCATGGCCGGTATTCGTACCGGACGCGCGACAGTGAGCCTGCTGGACGGTATTCGCGTCGACTATTTCGGCACTCCGACCCCCCTGAATCAGGTGGCTTCCCTTCACGTCCCGGAACCCAGCATGATCACGGCGCAGCCGTGGGATTCGTCTCTCATCGGACCGATCGACAAGGCGATCCGCGCCTCGGACCTTGGGCTGAATCCGCAGAATGACGGCAAGATCATCCGCATCCCGATTCCTCCGCTCACCCAGGAGCGGCGTAAGGATCTGGTCAAGCATCTTCATAACATCGCGGAAGACCATCGCGTGGCCGTCCGCAACATCCGCCGCGACGCCAACGAGGCCGTGAAGAAACTGCTGAAGGACAAGGCGATTTCCGAGGATGAAGAGCGGCGTGCCCACGACGAGATCCAAAAGATGACGGACGGTCAGATGACAAAGCTGGATGCCGCGGCGAAGACCAAGGAAAAGGAAATTCTCGAGATTAAGTAAACAGGGAATTGCGCTAGATGCCGACGGTCTGGCGCAAGTCTTCCGGGACGGGCCAACCGATGAGTTCGGCGATCCGCACCCACATCATCTGGGTGAGCCGGGTTCGATCGCGGAGTGTCAAATCGAGCGTGGGAATGGCCTGTCCGATTTGGATCTTCACGGTCCCGGGCCGGATGAGCGCCGCGCCCACGGGCATCACTTCGCGATTTCCGACCAAGCCCACCGGCATCACCGGGACGCCCGCCTTGATCGCCACATACGCCGCGCCGTCCTTGAACGGCTGCAGATCGCCCTCGGTTCGTTCCGCTTCCGGAAAGACCAGTACTGAGACATTGCGCTGTTGAATCACCCTAGCGGCCGCGGACATGCTCTTGAGCGATTTCTGCGGGTTGGTGTAGTGGACGGGCATGTGTCCCGACCGGCGGAGGTGGAAGCCGATGATCGGCCACCAGAAGACGCTCGCCTTGGCAAAGAACCGGAACTGCGTGTCGATGGAGGCGAGCATGATGGCCGCGTCCAGGTAGGTGCGGTGATTGGCCACAAACACGAACGTACCTCCGGGAGGGATGCGGTCGCGACCTTCCACCTGAAGTTTCACACCGCTGACAGCCAGCAGGCCACGCGCCCATAGCCGCGAACAGCGGTGCTGGGTGCGGCCCGTCTTGGCAAACAGGGACGCAATCAGCGAAGCCGTCCCGGTGACGATCGTGACCACCAGGATGCCTGGGAACGAGATGAGAAGATTGCGAAGAAGAAGGCCCATTGACTGCAAACGAGGTGGGTAGCTAGCCTAGTTATTATAGCGGTTTGCCAACCACCACCATCTCCGTCGCTCAAACCTTAAGCGAACACGAAGTTCTGATCACCGGCGCCAACGGCTTTGTCGGCAAGGTGGTGCTTGCCCTGTTATTGGACCACTTTCCAGAATTCAAGCATCTGCACATCCTCATGCGCGGCAAGCGAGGGACCTCGCCGGCCGACCGGTTTGCGAAGGATGTCTTGAACGCGCCTTGCCTTCAGCCGGTGGTGGCTCGCGCGGACGAGGCGTTGATTCGTGACCGGATCACGCTGCACACCGGCGACGTTTCGGCCCCGCGCTGCGGTTTTTCCACCGAAACGATTGAACTGATGAAGGGGCGGGTTTCGCTCATCATCAACATCGCCGGACTTGTTGA
>JAEUQD010000924.1 GCA_016789925.1 Bryobacterales bacterium
CCGCCGCGGCATCGGAAGGCTGCGAAAAGCGCACTGCGCTTCCCTTCCAGAGCATGCTGCCGCCATCGGGCGACAACATCCCGGCCACGATCTTCATGAGCGTGCTTTTGCCGGCCCCATTCTCGCCCATGAGCAGATGCACTTCGCCCGTGCGCACATTCAAGGTGCCGTCGCGGAGCGCCGTGATCCCGCCAAAGCGCTTCTGGATACTCTGCAAGTCCAGGAGCATGCAAACGTTTCAGTGTAGCGCTGTCCCTGGTGAAAGGGCGAGTCCGAGCTTTGCTCGCCTCGCCAAAGATCAGGCCGAAACCGGCTTCCTTTTGCCGGTCGCCCATGACGGTTTTTTCTATAATAAGATGAGATTGTCTACGACTGCTGGCTGCGACAGGAGAAAAGTCATGAACCCTACGATCTCCCGGCGAGGCATGGTCGCTGCAATGACTGCGGCCTCCGCCGGACGTATCCTCGGCGCCAACGGCCGCATCCGCCTCGGCGTCATCGGCGCCGGCGGCCGAGGGCGGTACCTGATGTCCAACGCCAATAAGACGGCCTCGAACATTCAATGGGTTGCCGCCGCGGATGCCTACGATGTCCAGCGCGACCAGGCCGAAAAGGTGGCGGGCGTACAGATTGACAAGTACGTAGATTACAGAAACGTGCTCGACCGCAACGATATCGACGCGGTCATCATCGCCACGTGGGACCACGCCCACTGCGAAATTGCGGTGGCCGCGTGCCAGGCGGGCAAAGACGTTTATGTCGAGAAGCCGCTCACCCTTCACCCGATGGAGGGCCACCAGATCGTCAAGGCGGTTCGCCAACACAAGCGCATTCTGCAAACAGGCACGCAGCAGCGCAGTTACCCACATTTTGTCGAGGCCAAGGAACGATTCATCGACTCAGGCAAGATCGGGCGAGTCACTATGGTCCGCACCATCTGGAACGGCAACGGCGCCTATCGCAACCAGCCTCCTCCGCCCAACATGGCGCAGCAGCCTTCCGGGATGGATTGGAACGTCTGCCAGGCGCGCCTCCCGAAAGTGCCATGGGACGCCAAGCGCTATTTCAACCACTACGTCTATTGGGACTACTCCACCAACGCCCAGATGGGCGGCCTCTTCGTCCACATGGTGGATGTCGTCCACTGGTACCTGAAAGTCGCTAAACCACTCGCCGCCATGTGCATGGGCGGCATCTACCTGGGGCTGGAAGGCCGCGACACCGCTGACAACATCAACTCGATCGTCGAGTATCCCGGCGGACTGCTGGTCACCTTCGAGGCCAACGTAACCGACATGCTGGCGAAAGAAAACGCCGACATCGTTTTCATGGGCACAGGGGGACGGCTGCACATCTTCCGCTACGGCTACCGCTTCCTGCCGGTCGACAAGGCTGCCGCTCCGGTGACGGCCGAAGCCACCCCGGAACTGCACGTCGCCAACTGGCTCGATTGCGTCCGTAGCCGCAAGCCGGCGGCCTGCGACGAAGAGGCCGGCCACTATTCCGCGATGGCCTGCCACATCTGCAATATTTCCTATAAAGAGAAACGCCGCGTCGAGTGGCGGAAGGAGTGGGACGTATGAGCATCGAAGTCGGACTGAACATGGAATTTGTGCGCCGTTCCGAGAAGCCATTCGCGGTGGGCGTCGAATGGGCTGCTCAGATGGGCTACAAGTATGTGGAGCCCATGCTCCATAACGGCCGCGAACTGATGAGCGAGGCCGG
Source organism: Bryobacterales bacterium (assembly GCA_016789925.1). Classification (GTDB taxonomy): domain Bacteria; phylum Acidobacteriota; class Terriglobia; order Bryobacterales; family Bryobacteraceae; genus JADLDI01. The sequence goes on from JAEUQD010000924.1 coordinate 1,726, forward strand.
CTACTATCACTCGGTATCGATGGAGGAGGACCCGCACTTCATCAAGGACATTCTCGACCGTTACGGCGTACAGGCGTCAGGGGTGAGCGCCCATTGCCCGTTGATGCGTCCAGAGATCAGTGTGATGTATCTCCAGCGCGCCATTCAATACGCGGCTGTTTTGAAAGCCCCGGTGGTGAACACGGACGAGAGCTACCGTCCGAGTTGGATCCTCGACGACGATGTCTGGCCCGTGATGCGGTACACGCTCATCAGCGTGCTGCGCGTAGCCGAGCGCTACGGTGTGGCCATCGGAATCGAGCCGCACCAGGCGATCTCGAAGACCACCGACGGCTTGATGAGGCTCGCCACGCTCGTGGACCATCCGCTGCTCCGTGTCAACTACGACACCGGCAACGCCTATCTCGCGGGTGAAGACATTTATGGGGCACTGGAACGGGTCGGCAGCCGCCTGGTCCACGTGCACGCGAAGGACATCAGCGTCGAGCACTCCGAAGCGGAGCGCGGCAAGGTGACCGGCACGCCGGTGGGCTGCGGATGCGGCGATGGCGTGGTGGACTGGTCCCGCGTGATTTCGATTGTCCGCAAGCACGGCTTCAATGGTGTCTTCTCGGTGGAGTGCGGAACGCCGGAAGAGGCTGCCAGGAGCCTGGCGCACCTCGGGCCGCTGGTGGGGCCATGAGACCTTCCGCCGCGCTGGCGTTGGTGGTGGCGTCCGTTTGTTCCGGGGAAGCGGCGGGCCAGGGCGCATCGCGCATCCTCCTCGTGTCCGGCGCCGGACCGGAGGAACGAGTCGCCGCCGCCGTGCTGGCCGATTCCCTCCGACGCTCCCCGCGCCTTGCCGTCTTCACCTCCGACGACCCCGCCGCCCTCTCGCCGGTCGCGCTCGCTCGTTACGACGCCCTGGTTGTCGATTGCGACGGAGCCTGGTGGGGTGACAGTGTCCAGCGCGCCGTCGAAGCTTTCGTCCAGCAGGGTAAGGGATTGGTCGCTGTCCGCGCCGGCGATTGCGCCAGCGGCCCTGAGGCCGGTCGGCGGAAGTACTCCGCGCTAGCTGGAGTTCATCCAGCCGCCACGGCCTTGGAGAAGACCGGCCACGGCCCCTTGCGTGTGCGCTGGGCGAATCCCCCGCACGCGCTCGCCCCGACGCCGGGCCGCGAATTCGTGACGGTCGATGACCCAGGACCGGCGCTCGTTCCGTCGCCCGCCTCCAAGGTCATCGCAACCGTTGACGAGCAACCGGTCGCCTGGACCGGCTCATTCGGTGCGGGCCGGGTGTTTCAAACCCGGCAAGGCCGCAACCTGGCCGCCCGGCGGGAACCCGAGTTCCTCGGTGTCTTTACCCGCGCCGTGGAATGGGCCGCCACCGGCAAGGTCCCGCCCTCCGTACCCGTGCCGTCCAAGCCGTCCAGTTCCGAGGCCCGAGCCCTCGTGGTCACAGGCGGCCACAACTACGACCCTTCCTTCTACACGCTCTTTGAAGACCAGCCCGGCATCGTGGCCACCATCGATCCTCACCCCATGCCGTATCGCCGCAGCGACCTGCGCAAGCGTTACGACACCCTTGTTCTCTACGACTCCATGCAGGAGGCTAACGAGGTCGAGCGCAAGAATCTGGCGGACTTTGTCGAATCCGGCAAGGGCGTCGTCATCCTTCACCACGGTCTGGTCGACTATAGCGACTGGCAATGGTGGTGGGAGGAAGTGATGGGCGCCCGCTGGCTCAAAGTCGGCGGTCCCGGATCGAAATGGAAAACCACCTGGAAGCACGACGTCGAGATACTCGCCCATCCTGTAGGCGAGCACCCCGTCACTGCCGGCGTTGGCCCCATGCGCATCTGGGACGAGACTTACAAAGGCATGTGGCTCTCGCCCGATATTAAGGTCCTGATGAGAACCGACGAACCCACCAGCGACGGGCCGCTGGTCTGGCTCAGCCCGTATCGGAAATCGCGTGTAGTAATCATCGAACTCGGTCATGACCGGAGCGCACACTTGCATCCCGGTTACCGCAGGCTGGTGGGTAACGCAATCCGCTGGTCGGCCGGCAAGGAGTAAGTACCAGGGAGTTATCGAGTCATCGAAGAGTTCTATTGCGCGACCTGGAGACTTTCGAGCATCGTCATTGCAGCGCGCTCCAGGCCAGGCCAATCCCGCTCCGGCGCGGCGAACACCAGGAACATCACGCCATTCCCCTGCGGCACCGTCACGAGTAGATTATTCTCCGGACCTCCGAACGGTGACGACCCGCGCATCTGAGTCATCAAGGCGGGACGGCCGTTCACCTGGATCTGACGGAGTCCGCTCGCCTGTAACGAAGGATCGCTCGACCGCAGCGAACTTAACAACTCCTGGGCGGCCCCCTGCAAATTCCGTGCCCGCCGCGGCCGGTACTGCCCCATCAACACACCATAGCCAACCTGCACCTGCCCGCGCCCGTCGGAAACCAACCCATTTCGCGGACCCGCCACTACCGAGGTTCCGGAGCGATCCCCGTAGGCCACCCAGTCCGATGGCACCGCCATCCGAAAGGCCTGCGTCTGAAGCGTTCGCCCCCCACTTGCCGGCTGGCGCTGCGGTGGAGCGGCTGCCTGTTGCTGCTGAACCGGCTTCCTGGGCGCAGGCAACCCCGCCACCCGCTGCTGCATTGCGCCAAAGTTCGAACCGCCTGCCGTGTACTGCTTCTGGGGAAACGCCCGCAGTTCTGCCTCGACCGCCTTCACGCGATTTCCCGGATTCGGATGGCTCGCAAAGAACTGCGGCCCGCCGCCACCCGACTCCTTCTCCAGCGTTTCAAAGAACCGCGCCATTTCTACAGGGTTGTAGCCAGACTCATGCAAAATCTTCGCACCCAAGGCATCTGCCTGTGTCTCCGCTCCCCGCGAATATTTCAGCATCAGTAGATTCAAGCCAAGCCCCGCGCCCATCTGCGCCATCTGGCTGGTCGCCGATCCATCACCCAACAGAATCCCCGCGGCCGCCGCCGGGATTTGCAGAATGCTCGCCTTCGATGCTTGATTCGTCCCGTGCCGCAACGCCACGTGCGCAATCTCATGCGCCAGCACGCCAGCCACCTGAGCCTCGTTCTCGGCTGCCCGAATCAATCCGCTATGCACGAAAATGGGACCGCCCGGTAAAGCAAACGCGTTAATACTGGGGTCGTTGATCAAAGTGAATTCGTAGGGATAGTCTCCCGCTGATGGTGTCGCAGCCAGTCGCCGCCCGAGCGACTTCACGTAATCCTGCAATGCTCCATCCTGCACGACATCCACTTGCCGCATGATCTCAGCCGACGCCTGGCGTCCCACCTGGACGTCCTGATCCTTTGAATACACATTGAACCCTGGTTTGATCGCAGCCCCCGGCTGCCGGGCCGCGCACGAAATGCCCAATACGATCAAAGTGAAAATCGCGAAGTGCCGGATAGTCATGGGTAGCTCCTGCTCCCGTTTAAGCAAGAATGGTGCCAAACCGCCCAGGCCTTGAAGGCATCGTGCAAACGAAATGCCCGCGATACCTAAGAAGTTTGGCCCAACCGGGGCGAACCACATATTCACTTCACCGAATCGTAATTCTCCAGCATGATGATGTCGTGTGACTCATAGTCCGTGCGGTGGTAGAGAATTGTTGAACTCTTCTCGAAAAATGAAAATCGATTGACGCCGGGATGAGGCAATCGGGCGACCGGCTGGATTGTCCCGGTAGCCGCGTTCCAATGGGAGATTGCAGTGCTTCCGCTGTCCGGCTGGGCGGGCGGAACAAAAAGTAACCCGTCTCGGGCGGGGAACCATGCCACACTCTGTGCTTGCGGCAACACTTTGCGCTCAGGTCCACCATTGATGCCGGTTGACCAAACTCCATCGCCGGTGATGCCGTAGTAGAGAACGCCATTCGATTCTACGGGGCGGTAGCCGCCGAACCGTGTTACCTGCTTGGGCGATCCACCGGTGGCGGCGACTTTCCAAATTTGATAAAAGCCTGTAGCAGGCGACGAAAAATAGATCCACTTGCCATCGGCGGACCAGGAGTGCTCGGTCGCCTGGTGATTCGGACCCGTAATGCGGCGGAGGCCTGTACCGTCCGCGCGAATCGTGTAAACGCCGCGCTCATCGGCGGCGTTCTTCGTATCGAGAAGCACAAAGGCGATGTCATCGCTCACCGGAGAGAACTGGGGAAAAAGGACCATCCCCGAATCCAACCGCGTGATGGGGTGTGGATTGGTTCCATCGGCCGGACCCACCCACACCTGGTAGGTTCCGGACCGGTCAGACGCGAACACCAGGCGCGTCCCATCAGCCGACAGCATGGGGTGCCTTTCCCATCGCGGCGATGGCGCCAGTTGCCGGGCGGGAACAACCGGCTGTCCGGAGATGTTGGCCAACGAGGCCGCCCACATGTTCTCGTCCTCGGTGGAGGCGACAAAGGCGATGCGCGCTACGCTTGCCGGGCCGCGAAGAGGGATCGACGGATAGTGGCCCGAGGTCACAATCCCGTTGACTCGCTTGGGGCCGGCCTCGATCCGGCGAGTGTCCAGGCGCAATAGCTTGTAGTCGTTGAAATGCCCGGCAGAGAAAACAACCGTCGAATTGTCCCCAGCCCAGGCAATGCCATGAATGGATTGATTCAGCCAGGTCACACGCTGGAACGGCTCGGCCAGCATCCGGTCAGGCCGGACATCAGCCAGATAGATATCGCAGCGGGACGTGGACGTACAGCGCCCGACGGCGGCACGGGCCCCATCAGGCGAGAATGCAATATTCCAGTCCATCCATCCGGCAGGCGGCCGCGTCAGCGCTTTTGACTGAAGGCCTTCTGAATCAATCAATAGAAACGCGGGCGGATCGAGATTGGATTCCCGGTGCAGTGCCGCCAGGTGATTCCCATCGGGGAACCAGGCCAACCCGGCCAGATTGACATTCCTTAGTTTTCGCTCCGGGCCTCCTGTAACTGGTACAAGGTAGACGGTGCCTCCGTAGCCCCAGTCACGAACAAAGGCGATCGATTTCCCATCGGGCGACCACACTGGGTGGGAGTCGGACCCCGGGTCGCTGGTGAGCCTAAGTACACTGCCGGAATCGACGCCTTTGATGAAGATGTCGAGATTCCCTGGTTCCGCCATATCTGAGGAGAAGGCGATCTGGGAGCCATCGGGCGAAAAGCTGGGATTCTTGGCGGCCCGCGGACCACTGGTAACCTGGATCGACCGGAACTGCGTGGATGGTTTATCGCGGTTAATCCAGAAGGGTAGCGACAACATACCAATAGATAGGAAGCCTGTCGCGATCCACCGGTGAAATCGTGAAACGGAGGCCATCCACGGCCGAATGCCACTTACTGTGGCAGGAGGGTTAGTCAGGTCGCCCGGTGTTACATCGCGTTGGAGTACTTGCCATTCCGCCGAATATCCGCCCTTCGGTATGGAAATAAGGACTGGGTTTGCAGACCCTTCCGTCTCGTAGTAGAGCCGCAACTTCGCTCTGAGCTTCGACACCTCAGAGCGGACCGTCGAATCGACCTTTGGATCGAATGACTCAGGTTTGTCAAAGACACTCAAGCCGACCGCATACTCCTTGAGCGACGCGGCCCGGCCATCGACGGTTTCGATCACCAAGAAGTGAAGCAACCGGCGCAAACGGTCCGAACTTCGCAACAGTGAACTGGAGTGAATGCGGGACAGTTCCTGCAAAAGAGCGTCCCTATCTCCGCCCAGGGCCATGACGGAACTTGTAACACGTTGCGCAGCCGTTGTACAGCCCCTTCTCCCTTGTGGCAAACCGGCTTTTTAGACATTCTGCAACAAACCCGAGAATCTCCACTGGGGCGGCGCGTTGAGCTGCGCAGGGCCGATTCGGCTAAACGGGCGACAATAGCGTCAGTGACAACAGGACCGAACCAAGGGATTGCATACTCAGTTCACCGAATCGTAATTCTCCA
>JAEUQD010000926.1 GCA_016789925.1 Bryobacterales bacterium
TGCCTGCCCAGCCTCCTCCTCGCATCACTGCCACTGCTCTGCCGGCTGCAGCTGGCTTGTAGTGAAGACCTTTTCGTAGCCTCCACTGATTCTACGTGGGTTACCTGGTCTCGACCGCCTCAACTGCGAAAGTCAGGTTAATCCTGACCCAGTTTCTGTTCCGCGCCCCGAAATCGGAGGCTGGAATGCTACCCGATGGACGAACGTACGGCCCTCTCCTGCACGCGCCAAGGATCGTTCAGCCGGAGGACGCGGATCGGAACTTCCCCGGTCTCCGTCAGTGACCGGACACGCGGCCCGTCAAAACGGAAGTGGTCGCGCCATAGGCTTACCGGCCGGCCGGAGACGGAACTCAATGCGGCCACGTCCGTGCCCTTGTTAGGCACCCGAGAGGATTAAGCGAGCCTTGGCCTTGGCCATGCGCATGAGGTGCTCCAGGTGCAGGCAGTGATCCAATTCCGCCTTTTCCTCAGGGGACAGAACTCCGTTCTTCTCCCGTTCAATCAGGTCCTCGAGTCGCAGACATGCTTCCGCAGAAGGGTGGAATGCGATGATTGCCTCGGGTGTCTTCCCCGACACAATAAAGTCGACAATCTCTTGATCGGCCGAAGTCGAGACGGTCATGTCTGTTCTCATGTTACCTCGCTCACGGTTCCTCAGATACGGCGCCGGGCGGGCGCGCCGCCCGGCGAATCGGTGGGGCGTCAGTAAGGGAAGATCGCCCATGCCTTCGCGGTAAGGGCCTCCGCGCCGATGGGACTGATCGCCGGCGAGCGTCCCGCCGCGGCGGCCGCGACTCCGGCGATGTAGGCCTTCATGGCGCTTTGGGCGGCAGCCTTGTTGCCGTCTTCGAGGGCGGTTTGGGCGCGTTCGAGGTAGCCTGACAGGCTGCGTTCGACCCGCTCATTGGCGGCAAAGTGTGCGGTAAGCTTGGCCAGGCTCGAATAGCTGAAGAAATCTCCGGGGCTGGGCCGCGACCCCGGGGTCGCGGGCGACTCGATTCCCGGCAGCAGGAGCCAGTTCTCGTTATAGGCGCCCAATTGGAGTTCGCGCTTCACCGCGGTCCACAGGGAGTGCCGGATGGAGCGCACGGAGCCGTCGCCGAAAGCAAAATTAGCCCCGCCCGGATGGGCGCTTTCGATACTGGCAAACGTGACCGTGCCGTCCGAACCCTGCAGGCTGGCGAATGCCTGCGCCACCGTTCCCGGAGTGCTGAGGAACTGGGCGAGTTGCTGGTACAGGTTCTCCTGCTCGGCGCCCGGCAGCAGGGCGGCCAATTGGGCGATGGCGATGGCGGCGTGGGCGCGAATATTGGTGTACATCCGGGTCCGGCCTTCCTCGGCGCCGGGTGTGGGAGTGAATTCGATCCGCAGGTTACCGGCCACATCGCCCGAGGCACGTCCGGTCTCCGAACCGGTCACGCCCGGAATGGGGTTGAGGGCGATGCTCCAGGTGTTTCGGTTGGCGGAGTAAGACGAGGCTTTGAACCCGTCAATCTCCCCGCTGGCGGGAAATCCGGCCGCGTCCAGCACCTGGGCGAGATTGGCGGGGAACTCGCGGTTGGAAGTGTGATAGTTGTGGACGGCAAGTCCGATCTGTTTCAGGTTGTTCTGGCATTTCGAACGCGCGGCCGCCTCGCGTACCTTCTGGACGGCGGGCAGCAGCAGGCCGATCAGAATGGCTGTCGTGGAAATGACGACGAGGAGTTCGATGAGGGTGAATCCCGACCGGCTCCGATGAGATCCCTGTGGGGAAAGCGTAAAGCGATTCATTGTTTTCTCCTGAGAGTGTGTTGTTTTTGTGACGGCGGCACGTTTGTCAGGCGCCTCACGACCGGTAGTGCGGAAAGGCGCAGCGAACAGATCAAGGAAGCGGTTTCGAAAAGGTGGACAGATTCCTTACAGAGTTCTTACACTGCGTACAGTGTTGAAAGGAAAAGACATGATCCTACACGCCGCGCAACGCTCCACCGGAAGCGACGTTCGACTTCTGATAAGACTCGTCCCATTTCTCCTGGCTGCGGTCTGCGCCTTTGCCGCCGACCTGTTCCGCGACGACTTCTCGCGATTTCCGCCCGGCTTGCTTTCCGAGCCCATGGGCCAACTGAACGGCGCCATTCAGGAGTATCACTACATCGAACACCGCGGCGTGCGCACGCACCCGTGGCGCAACCCGATCGTCCACCTCGATTCCTGGGCGGTGAGCGACGAAGACGGCAAGTCCTATCTCGAGCAGCATCTGGTCAATACCGATACGGGCCGTACCACCCCGCTGTTCGTCACCGGCGACGAAGAATGGAGCGACTATACCGTCGAGGCCAGCGTGAAACCGCTCTCGCTCGGTGACTTGGCCGGACTTGCCTTCCGTTACCACACCTCCCGCCACTACTACGCCTTTGCCCTTCGCGGCGGCACGGAAGCGGTCCTCCTGGTCCGCCAGCCCATCGAGAAGGTGTTCCGCCAGGCCGAATGGCGCCAGGTGGCCAGCGCACCGTTTTCCTACGACGTCCAGCGCTACTACAGGCTCCGGGTCGAAAACAGCGGTCCGTCCATTCGGGCGTCGATCGACGGCCGCCAAGTGATCGCCGCCAGCGACGAAGAAATCCTGAAGGGCCAGGCCGGCATCATGGCGAATGTTCCCGCTCGCTTCCAGGATTTTGCCGTGACGGCCTCGGACCGGACCCTCGCATCCATCGCCGCGCGCATCCGCAATCGCGAAACGGAACTGGCGCAACTGCGCGACGCCAATCCGAAGCCCCAACTCTGGCGCGCGTTCCCCACGCCCGGCTTTGGAACCGGCAAGAACGTCCGGTTTGGCGACCTCGACGGCGATGGCGAGCCGGATATGCTCTTTGCGCAGAACATCCCCCGCGTCCGCGGCGACGCCTTCGACCACATTTCCTGCCTCACGGCCGTTCGTCTCGACGGCAGAATCCTGTGGCAACTCGGACGCCCCGACGCGCGCAACGGCCTGCTCACCAACGACACGCCGTTCCAGATACACGACCTTGACGGAGACGGCCGCAACGAGGTCATTCTCGTGCGGGACTTCCAACTCACCATCCTCGATGGCGCGACCGGCAAAATCCGCCGCCGGTCATGGATGCCCCCTGCCCCGGCGGCCAACAGGGAGCGGCCCTACGAGATCAACAACGGCGACTCCATCGCCTTCTTCAACCTCTCCGGCGGGAAACGGGCGCAGGATATTCTGATCAAGGACCGTTACCGGACCTTCTGGATCTTCGACAAGGATCTCCAGGTGAAATGGGCGGGCGAAGGCCAAACCGGCCACTATCCTTTCGGCATCGATACCGATCGCGATGGCCGGGAGGAGTTCGTCATCGGTTACGCGTTGTGGAAAGCCGGAAAGGCCGTCTGGAGCCACGACACTGCGCTGAAGGACCACCCGGACGGCATCTCGGCAGGCAGTTTTGGCGCCGATCCCGGTGCGCCCCCGCGAGTCTACATCTGCGGAAGCGACGAAGGCTTCCTGATGTTCGACCTGCAAGGCAAACTCGCCAAACACGTGAGAATCGGCCACGCCCAGACACAGTCGGTGGGCAAGTATCGCCCCGATATTCCGGGACAGCAGATCTACGTTGCCAATTTCTGGCGCAGCCCAGGCATCGTGACTCTCTTCGATTCCGACGCAAACATCCTCTCCCAGAAGGAACTGGCGCCGGGATCGACGCACCTGCATCCGGTGAACTGGCGCGGCGACGGCCAGGAGTTCGCGCTGCTCAGTGCCAACGTCCGCGACGGCGGCATGATCGACGGCCAGATGCGGCGCGTAGTGACCTTTCCCGACGACGGCCACCCCGATCTCGCGTATCACGTGGCCAACCTCACGGGCGACGCGCGCGACGAGATCGTCGTTTGGGATCAGAATCGGGTCTGGATCTACACACAGGACCGGCCGGCAATCCCGGGCCCCAATGGAAAGGTCTATTCGCCGCGGCGGAACCCCGACTACAACGATTCCAACTACCGCGCGCATGTATCCCTGCCTGGCTGGGAATAGCCGGAGAGGCGGCCTCGTTGACAAGGAATTGAGATTTATTCTCTATTTCCGATACTGTGGAAAGAAAAGGAGAGTCGATTATGGAAGTGCAATTCACTCCTGAACAACAAGCCCGGCTCAGCCGCATGGCGGAGGCCCAAGGGTGCCCGGCTGAGTTCCTTGTGAAGGAAGCAGTAGAACGACTTCTCAGCTATGAGGACTGGTTTTCCCGAGAAGTGGACAAGGGCCTGGTTGCCGCTGACTCCGGAGAACTTGTTGAACATGATGAGGTCCGGCGCATCATCGAAGCCCGATATCCGGTCTAATGCGCCTGCGTTGGACGACGCCAGCGATCGACGATCTCACGCAGATCTGTGATTTCACCAGAGAGCGTTTTGGTGAAGCACAAGCTCGCCGCGCCGCGATAGGCCTCTACGAGGCGGCGGACTCCTTGAAGGCCATGCCGCAACGTGGGCGAAAAGGCCGTAAGGCCGGTACGCGAGAGATCATTGCATCAAATCTCCCATTCATCATCGTCTACCGCGTGGGACAGGATGCAGTTGAAATTCTGCGTATTCTGCACGGTGCCCGGCAATGGCCCTAGTGGATCAGACAGACTGCGGTTTCGAAACGGGGACCATCGCTACGTCGTGGCCTCGCCGTTCATTGCCCGGAACAGCCAGGCCTGGGCCATGCGCAGTTCTCTGCCGACCGTGGCCACGCTGATCTCCAGCGCCTGCGCCACTTCGTCGATGCTCAGTCCGCCGAAAAAGCGCATCT
>JAEUQD010000929.1 GCA_016789925.1 Bryobacterales bacterium
GTGGCGCTGGCCACCCTGGCCCACGGCAATGCCGGCAACCGGCTTATGGCCGGACAACTCGACCAGGCGCGATCTCTCACGGTGCTGCGCCGCGAACCGTTCACCACGCCCGCTGCCAAGGTGCTTCCTCTCTACGTGGTGCCCCGCTGATGGCAGACACAGGCGCTCCGGCGATCGCACCGGGCTCTCGCGAACGCAGCGGTGTGGGCCCGGGCCTGGTATTTGCTCTCTCGGTCATCGGCGCGGGTGATTACGTGTCCAACGTGGCCATTGGAGTGACCCATGGCGTTGCTCTGCTGTGGACTCTGCTGGTTGCCTCCATCTGCCGCTACGTGTGGGTGAACGCCTGCGCCCGCTACGTGCTGGTGACCGGAGAAACTCCTTTTGCCGGCTTTGCCCGTATCAGCCGGGGGCTGGTATGGCTGCTCCTGATCGCGCTGGTTATCCACCGGCACGTTCACGGGCTCTATCACGTGCTCTTCATGGGCACATCGTTCCACTTGCTTGTGCCCCTGCCAACGCGGTTCAGCGCCACCATTTGGTCGCTGGCGTTCGTGGGGCTCGGCTTCTGGCTGATGTTCTGGGCCGGCTACAAGACGATCGAGCGGTTCTTCAAATACCTCATGGCGCTGATGGGCGGTTCGCTGATTCTGGTGGTGCTCTCCGCACCGCCCTCGCCGGCGGCCCTGCTGAAAGGACTGTTCATCCCGTCCATCCCGGAGTCCCAAGGGGTGTACAGCACGGTTCTGCTGCTGACGGCACTGCTGGGCACGGAGGCTTGTTCTCTTTCCAACGTCACGTACGCCTACTTCATGTGGCAGAAAGGCTGGCGCGATTTGAGCTACGCCGCGCGCCAGCGATGGGATCTATTGGCAGGGATTGCCGCGATGTGCACGATGGGCTGCCTGTTGCAGGTGGCTGCGGCGTCGGGCGTAGGGGAGGCCGCGCCATCGAGCATCGAAGACCTTGTGCGTGTCTTCTCGAACCGCTTGGGGCTCTGGGGCAAGATCGCGTTCGCGTTCGGAATCTGGTCCGCCGTGATCACTAGCTACGTCGGGGGCGTCACGGGCTACGCGCTGGCCATCACCGACCTTTGCCGCAGCTTCGTACCGGGCCTCAAGCGCGAAGCGGCCCACCACTCCCGCGACGAACTGACGCACGACCCGCTGTTCCGGCAGCTGGTTGTTTTCTTTGCCTTCTCGCCTCTTTATATCCTGTATGTGCCGGTGCGCCCCGTCTGGCTCGTGTTGTTGGCCAGTTCGGCCATAGTCGTCGTAGTGCCCGTGGTCTCGTTGGCGCTTCTGCGCATGACCTCCGACCGCCGGGTGATGGGCGAACATCGCAACCACTGGCTCACCAATGCCATTCTCCTGTTTGTGGCTGTGCTTTCCTGCTACTTCATCTACCGTAATGGCCTCGACCTCTGGAGGAAGTTCGCATGATCGCGCAATTCCCGTGCCGCCCGGCGAAGCTGGATATAGCGGCGTACCCCCGCGCTGAACAGCGAAGCAAACAGCTTCTGCTTCTGGAGATAGTACACATCCAGCCTGGGAAGGTCAGCGCGGTCGTCCTCTTCCGCCAGATAGTCCAGGCGCACACCCACACCCTGCGCAAATCGCTCACGCACGAAATCGCGCAGCGCAGGCGACGAGTCCCCATAAGGGTACGCAAAGCTGTCGGCAGGCACGCCAAGCCGGCGCCGAATTTCCTGCTGGCTTTCGGCGATTTCCTCGCATGCCTGCTCGAAAGGCAGGCTGGTCAAACGCGGATGCCCCACGGTGTGCGCGCCAATCTCAATGTTGCAGCGGGAGGCTTCGCCCAATTCGTCCCAAGTCATCAGAGGCAGGGACGATCCGGGACCCAGTTGCGCGCGGCCCTCCCCGGAGATCGCGAACACAGTCGCGGAATAAGTGAACCTTCGCAGCACGGGCAGGGCTTCGGTATAGAAGTTCCGATAGGCATCGTCGAACGTCAACGCAACTGCGCCCTGGTGGTTTCGAATGTCCTTCAGCGGAACCACCGGAATGCCTGCCCGGGACAGCGAGCTCATCTGCCAGGCGAACAACTCAGGGGCAATCGACAGCACCGAACCCGACTGGTCAATCGAGTGATAAGTGAGAATCGCGCCCGTGCCCTTTGGCGGCATTGTTGCCTATGATCCCTAAGATGCCCGACAGTTCGCGGCCCCTGCGTTTCTGCATGGTGACGACGTTCTACCCACCCTACCATTTTGGCGGGGACGCGACGTTTGTCCAGGCGCTGTCGGAAAGCCTTGCCGAGGCCGGCCATCATGTGGAGGTGGTCCATTGCGTGGATACGTTCCGGATTCTCAGCGACCGCAAGCCGGAAGAACCGTCGCCTCATCCCAAGGTGAAAGTCCACCGGCTGCAATCCCGGTTGGGATTTCTCTCGCCGTTGATCACGCAGCAGACAGGAAGACCGGGCCTCAAGAGCGGGGCTCTCCGCCGCATTCTTGCCCAGCCCTTTGATGTGGTCAATTTCCATAACATCTCGCTAGTGGGCGGCCCCGCGATCCTGGGCATGAGCCAGGCCCCAATCAATCTCTACACCCTGCACGAGCACTGGCTGGTGTGCCCGATGCACATCCTGTGGAAGAACGGCACGAAGGCCTGTGACGGTGCGGAGTGCATCTCCTGTTGCCTGCGTTCGCATCGCCCCCCACAAGTCTGGCGCCATACAGGCCTGATTCAGCGCAGCCTGCGCCATGTGGACATGATGCTCGCCCCGAGTGAATTCACGGCACGTGTCCATCGGGAAGCAGGTATCTCAGCCCCGATGCGGGTGGTGCATCTGTTCTCACGA
>JAEUQD010000931.1 GCA_016789925.1 Bryobacterales bacterium
TTCGCGAAGTGCGACCCGTACACCCCGCGGTACGTGTGGAGTTCGTCAATCACGATATACCGCAGGTTCTCAAACGCCTTCGCCCACTTCGTGTGATGAGGCAGGATCCCCGCGTGCAGCATGTCCGGGTTCGTCAGCACCACGTTCGCCCGCTCCCGAATCGCCCGCCGGGCATCCTGCGGCGTATCGCCGTCATAGGTAAACGCGCGGATGTCGCTGCCCATCGCCTCGACGGCCGCGTTGAACTCGGCCAGTTGATCCTCAGCCAGCGCCTTCGTGGGGAAGATGTAGAACGCGCGGGCCTGCGGGTCCGTAAGCAGGTGATTGAAAACAGGCAGGTTATAGCAAAGCGTTTTCCCCGACGCGGTGGGCGTGACCACAGCCACGTTCCGGCCCTGTTCCACCGCCCGGACCGCCGCCGCCTGGTGCGAATACAGTTGTCCGATCCCCCGCGCCGCCAGTGCCCGCTGCAGCGCCGGCTGCACGGTCTCCGGCACCGGTTCAAACTGCGCTCCGCGCGCCGGCGTGTACCGGATCGCCCGCACTGCCGAGTCCGGGTTTTCAGCCAGCCGCCGGAACCGCTCCAATGCCGCGTCGAGAGTTTTGGGGGGCAGGAGCGAAGAAGAGTCGAACAAAGACAGATTCGACATCACCTCACCAGCATAGCGATGTTCAGCCGGTTCACCAGCGCCTGGAACCGCGGATGCTCCCGAAGAGGTCGGAACCGCGGTTCCACGTACAGGTAGGCGATCGAGGAATCGCGTGCGGCATACGCTTTCTCCAGCCAGTCGACCGCCGCTTCGGTTTCGCCCAAACCGGCATGCACCAGCGCCAGCGAGTACTGCACGGCCCTCCCGCGATCCAGCTGTTCGCGCAGTTGCGCGAGGATCGGCATCGCCTGTGCGCGCTTGCCCTGTATCGCCAGCACGTGCCCGAGCGCCGGAATACAACGCCCATCCCGCGGCCGTACGGCCAGCACCTCGCGGAACTTACTCTCCGCCTCCAGCAGTTGCCCGCGCTGCTCCAGACATAACCCGATCAGCCAGTGGGCAGTGGTGTAATCGGCTTGCGCCGCTAATGCCTGCCGGGCCGCGCGCTCCGCATCCTCCAGCCTCCCGGCTTCCAGCCACAGCAACCCTTCCTGCGTTAGCAACACCGCGCTGTTCGGCTCGAACGAGCGCGCCCGCCGGATCGCGTCCCACGCCTGCTCCCGCCGCCCGGTCAGCCGCAGAATGTCGATATACTCGCGCTGCGGAACGACCTGCCGCGGATTCAACTCGATCGACCGCGCCAGATGGCGCTCCGCGGCGGGTAAATCCAGGTCCCGGAAGAACTTGATCGTCGCCAGCACGTGGTGGCTTTCCGCGATTGTTCCATCCAGCGCCAGCGCGCGTTCGGCCGCCCGTGCCGCCTGCTCGGTCAACTCCCGGGCGCGCGGCCGGTCGAACTCCGACGAATACTCGGCCACCGCGGCCAGCGCGGACCAGCCCAAGGCGAACTCCGGGTCCGCCGCCGTCACCTCCTCGAGCAGCGTCAACGCCTGCTGCAGGTGGGGCGGCCTGTCCCCCTTCCACGTCATCGTGCTCGGGTCGCGCGCCAATAGCTGCCGCGCTTCCGTGTACTTCGCCAGCAGATCGGCCGACGCCCGGCCTCGCCCGGCCCTCCGCCAATCGGTCCGCCGCGTGAACCGGGCTTCGATCTCACTCGCGATGGCACGGCTTAACTCGCGTTGCAGCGACAGCCAGTCGCTACCCTCCCGGTCGTAAGTCTCCGCCCACAGGTGGTAGCCGTCGCGCGCCGAAATCAGTTGCGCCGTCACACGAATCCGGTTCCCATCGTGCCGCACCGACCCCTCCAGCACGGCGTCCACCTTGTGCTCGTTGACGATCTTGTCCACCGCCACCGGCTTCAGCTTGTACTGCATCATCGCCGTCCGGCCGGGCACTTTCAGTTCCGGAATGCGTGCGAGGTCGGCCGTAATATCCTCCGTGAGGCCGTCGGCAAACATTTCGTTGGGCTTATCCACACTCAGGCTCACGAACGGAAGCACCGCAATCGAGCGGACAACCGGCTCCGAACCACCGGACCAGGGCCGCCAGTAGACCACGGCGCCCGCCACCGCCGCTAACCCGGCGCCCACATACAGAAACTTCCGGCGCGATGCCGGTGACGGGGGCGGCGCAGCGGCACTCGGCTGCTCCCGCAGTTCGAACGTCGGGGTATAAGACCCCTTCGGAAGACGTATGACGATAGAATCCTCGGCGCCTGTCGTCGCGTAGTATTCCAACAGTCGCGACC
Organism: Bryobacterales bacterium; assembly: GCA_016789925.1. Classification (GTDB taxonomy): domain Bacteria; phylum Acidobacteriota; class Terriglobia; order Bryobacterales; family Bryobacteraceae; genus JADLDI01. The sequence goes on from JAEUQD010000931.1 coordinate 2,299, forward strand.
GCAATCGCCCCGCTTCCACCCGCACGATGGCATCCTGCCGCGGATCGAACGTGTCCGCCCGGTCGTACACCTGCGTGGCGATCGTGTACTCCTTCAAGGATGCCCCATCGCCCTCCAGCGCCCGCTCACATACGAACCGCAGGAACCGCGCAAGCCGCGCCGCGGTGGAAAACGAGGGACTCGCCAACACTCTTTCCAGTTCAGCGCGCACCTCGGCGGGGGCGGGTTGCATCGGCGTGCTCACAGTGTAACACCTTTTGTTCGAATGCGTTACCGATGTTACTAACGCGTACGTCGCCCCTGCTCTTCAACGCTTTCCCCGCTCGTTTGCGCACGGTCAAGTGCGATGACACTTGCAGGCGATGTGACCTTACTTTTGAGGAATTTGGAGTTCGGCGACACTTCCGCCGTCGAGCGATTGACTTCCCTCGTGTACGACGAATTGCGCCGTCTGGCCGGCGGCATCCTCCGCCGGGAACGGCCCGGCCACACCCTCCAGGCAACCGCCCTGGTCCACGAGGCCTACATGAAACTGGTCGGCCAGACCAAGGTGAGCTGGCAGTCCCGGTCTCACTTCCTGGCGATCGCTGCCCGGCTGATGCGCCAGATCCTGGTTGACCACTCGCGCATCCACAACGCCGCCAAGCGCGGCAATGGCGCCCCCAAGGTGGCCCTCGAGGAAGCCCTGGCCCGCGCCGACGAACGGCCCATGGAGATCATTGCCCTCGACGATGCCCTCAAGACCCTCCAGCAGCTCGACCCGCGCAAAGCCAAAGTGGTCGAGTTGAAATACTTCGGCGGACTCACCGGCGAAGAAATCGCGGAAGTCCTTGAAATTTCAACGGCTACCGTCGCCCGCGAACTCCGTATGGCCCAGGCTTGGTTGGCGCGGGAGCTGAAGCAGCAATAGAATAAAGGCGCGATGCGCTTGTTCGAAACTTTGAGTGGGATCCCCGTCGGCGAACAGTACGGTCCCGAACCTGCCGGGCAGTTCCCCTACCGCCGGGGCATTCACTCCACTATGTACCGGAGCCGCCTCTGGACCATGCGGCAGTTCTCCGGATTCGCCACCCCGGAAGAAACCAACCAGCGGTACCGTTACCTGCTCGAGCAAGGACAAACCGGGCTCTCCGTCGCCTTTGACCTGCCCACCTTGATGGGCTACGACGCCGACAGTCCCCAGTCCCTCGGCGAAGTCGGCAAGTGCGGCGTCTCCATCTGCTCCCTCGAAGACATGGAGACGCTCTTCGACGGCATCCCCCTGGCCGACGTCAGCGTTTCGATGACCATCAATTCGCCCGCCGCCGTCATCTGGGCCATGTACCTGGTGGTGGCCGAAAAGCAGGGTGCGGACTGGGCCAAACTGAACGGAACCCTCCAAAACGACATCCTG
>JAEUQD010000963.1 GCA_016789925.1 Bryobacterales bacterium
TATTGGGAAGAGTTGGGCGACCCCGTGATCAAAATCATGCTCGGGCAGGCCGATTCCGCCAACGCATGAGTCTCGAACAAGGCCGCCAGTGGCTGCATAGCGCTCGCCGCCTTGTCGCCCTCACCGGTGCGGGCATCAGCGCCGAAAGCGGCATTCCGACATTCCGCGGCGCGGGCGGTTTGTGGCGATCCTACCGCGCTGAAGATCTGGCCACACCCCAGGCATTCGCCCGCGACCCGCTGCTCGTTTGGGAGTGGTACGACTGGCGGCGTCAACTGATCGCCCGGGCAAACCCCAACCCCGGACACTTCGCACTGGCCGCCCTCGAACAACGAGCACTCCAGTTCACCCTCGTCACGCAGAACGTCGATGGCCTGCACGATCGCGCCGGCAGCCGCGCTCCGCTCAAGTTGCACGGCGACATCTGGCGCTTGCGGTGCCAGAGTTGCTTCGCCGCCTGGGACGATTTCCAAACGCCGCTGCCGTCCCTTCCTCCGCGCTGTTCCTGCGGCGGTCTGGCCCGCCCCGGCGTTGTGTGGTTTGGGGAAGGGCTGCCGGCTGGGGTCTGGGACGCCGCCGTCGAGGCCGTCTCCGTGGCTGACCTGGTCTTGGTCGTAGGGACTTCCGCCGTCGTCTACCCCGCCGCGCAACTCGTCCCTCTGGCCGCCCGCGCGGGTGCGCGTGTCATCGAAATCAACATCGAAGAAACACCCGCCAGCAGCCAGGCCGGCCTCTGCCTCCGCGGCCCGTCCGGCGAGATTCTCCCCAATCTGCTTTCTGACGCGTAACCTTTGCCCGCCGCCGGGGACCTACAATACTATGGTGAAGCGGATTATGAGGATGCGTAGCGCTGTTCTGGTTCTCCTGGTGACTCCTGTGTTCGCGGCGGATTGGCCGGATTATCGCGGGCCGAACCGCGACGGCCGCTCCCCGGAAAAGGGCCTTCCCGAAAAATGGTCGCCCGAGGGCGAAAATCTGCTTTGGAAAGTGCCGTTCGGCGGACGGTCCACGCCTGTCGTAATGAGCAACCGCGTGTATGTTCTCAACCCGGCAGGCGCGGGCGAAACGCTTCAGGAACGCGTCCAGTGCCTCGACGCCGACACCGGCAAAGTGATCTGGGAATACAAATACAACGTCTACCACTCCGACGTTCCGCCCCATCGCATCGCCTGGTCGTCGCCTGCCGCCGATCCGGAAACCGGTAACATCTACATCGCCGGCGTAGGAGGGACGATCCTCGCGCTCGACGGCAAGACCGGCCGCAAGATCTGGGAGCGGACGATGGTGGAGGATTTCGGAATCGTCACCACCCATGGCGGACGCACCGCTTCGCCCATCGTCGAAGGCGATCTTGTGATCATCAGCGGCGTGACTACCGGTTGGGGCGAGCAGGCCCGCGCGGCCCACCGATTTGTCGCTTTCGACAAACGCACCGGCCAAGCCATTTACGTCAGCACGCCCGGGGGCCGGCCCTTCGACACCACCTATTCGCCGCCCACGATCATTACCCACAACGGCACCCGCGTCCTCATCGCCGGCGGCGGTGATGGCACCATCCACGCCATCAAAGCCAACACCGGAGAGCCCATCTGGAAGTACTACATGAGCAAGCGCGGCGTGAACACCGGCGTCGTGGCCGGAAACGGCATGGTGTATGTCAGCCACTCCGAGGAAAACCTCGAAACCAATGAAATGGGCCTGCTGGCCGCCGTCGACATCAATGCCAAGGGCGACGTCGTCAAATCGCAGTTGAAGTGGGCCGACGTCGGCTTCCAGGGCGGCTTCTCTTCCCCCGTCCTCGACGGGACCATCCTCTACCAGGTGGATAACGGCAGCAACCTATTCGCCTTCGACGCCACCACCGGCAAGCAACTTTGGAAGAAGAACATGGGCACAATCCAGAAGGCTTCGCCCGTTCTGGCGGACGGCAAAATCTATGTCGGCAATGAAAATGGCCGGTTCCTGATTCTGCGCGTTTCCAAGGAAGGCGCCGACGTGCTGAGCCAGGTCCAACTCGGTAGCGCCACCGAAATCGAAGAGATCACCGCTTCCCCCGCGATTTCCGACGGCCGCGTGTTTGTCGTTTCCCAGCGCGCTATCTACGCCTTCGGCAAGAAGCAAATCTCCCGCGCGCCCGCCGCCCGACCCGTTAAGGTCACTCCCGGCGCGCCGGCCTATATCCTCGTAACCCCCACCGAACTCGCCCTCAAACCCGGTGAATCCGTGGCCCTCTCGGCGCGCGTCTACGACGACAAAGGCAACTTCATCAAAATCGACAAGACCGCCCAATGGTCCGTACAGGGTCTCAAAGCATCAGTCGGGGCCGATGGCAAACTCGCCATCCCGGCCGACAGCGGTCCCCAAGCAGGACTGATCATCGGCCAGGTTGGCGCACTCAAGGGTCAGGGCCGCGCCCGCGTACTGCCCAATCTGCCTCTGACCCAGGATTTTGATTCTCTTGCGCCTGGTCCGCCGCCGCCCTATTGGATCAATACCACCGGCAAGTATCAACTGCGCGACATGGAGGGGAACAAGGTGATCGCCAAACTGGCCGACAATCCCTTCACCAAACGCGCCCGTTCGTTCTTCGGCCACAACAGCGAGCACGACTACACCATCGAAGCCAGCGTCATGGCCACTGAAAAGCGCCGCCAGATGGGCGACGGCGGCGTCGTGGCCCAGCGCTACCAGCTCGTTCTCTTTGGCAATCACCAGCGCCTGGAACTCCAGCCCTGGCAGCCGGAAACAACCCGGACGGCGACGGTTGCGTTTCCCTGGAAGAAAGACACCTGGTATCGTCTCAAACTGCGCGTCGAGAACCTGCCCGACGGCAAAGTGAAGGCCCAAGGCAAGGCCTGGCCGGCCTCGGAACCCGAACCATCCGCTTGGACCATTGAACGGATCGACCCGATCGGCAACCGCCAGGGTGCGCCCGGCATCTATGCGGATGCCCCGTTTGAAGTCTTCTTGGATAACATTAAAGTAACCGCCAACTAAAGGATTCAAAAGCCGGTATGTATATGCGCCAACTGCTTGCCGTGACTGCGTCCGCACTGACGCTGGTAGGAATTATGCCGGCCGGAGACCCCGGGACCGGCGACTGGCCGATGTGGGGCGGCACGCCTGACCGCAACATGGTCTCGCCGATGAAGAATGCTCCCTCCTCGTGGGACATCAACACCAAGCGAAACATCAAGTGGGTGGCCACTCTCGGCTCGCAAACCTACGGCAATCCCACCGTTGCCGGCGGCAAGATCTTCGTCGGCACCAACAACGAATCCTTGCGCGATCCCAAGCAGCCCGGCGACCGCGGCGTTCTTATGGCGTTTAACGAGGCGGACGGAAAGTTCCTCTGGCAGCACACCAACGAGAAGCTCGCCGCCGGCCGTGTGAACGACTGGCCGTTCCAGGGCGTCGCCTCTTCTCCCCTGATTGAAGGCGACCGGCTCTACTACGTGTCCAACCGCGCCGAACTGATCTGCCTCGACACCGAAGGTTTCCGCGATAACGAAAACGATGGTCCGTTCAAGGACGAAAAGCTCACCGGCCCGGAAAACGCCGACATCGTCTGGAAGCTGGACCTCATGGAAGAGTTGGGCGTGTTTCCGCACAATCTCGCCAATGCCTCGCCCGTGTCGTGGGGGAATCAGCTCTTCATCATGACCGCCAACGGCCACGACGAAAGCCACGTCCACATCCCCTCGCCGCGCGCACCCGCCATTATCAGCGTCGACAAGAAGACCGGCAAAGTACTGTGGGAAGACAACTCCGTTGGTGAAAAGATCCTCCACGGCCAGTGGTCTTCTCCCGCCGTCGGCAAACTGGGCGGCGTTCTTCAGGTCGTCTCCGCGCAAGGCGATGGCTGGGTGCGCGGCTACGAAGCGGAATCGGGCAAGAAGCTCTGGGAGTTCGACACGAATCCGAAAGACTCTGTCTGGCCCAAGACCCGCAATGAAGTGATCTCCACGCCCATTCTCTACGAAGACAAGGTCTATATCGCCAACGGCCAGGACCCCGAGCACGGCGAAGGCGTCGGCCACCTCTATTGCATCGACCCCACTAAGCGCGGCGACATCACGCAAGCCGGCCTGGTTTGGCACTACGGTGAAATTCGCCGCTCCATCTCCACTGGTGCGCTCGCCGACGGCATCCTCTACTACGCCGATTTCTCCGGCTTCCTCCACGCGCTGGATGCCAAGACCGGTAAGCAATTCTGGAAGCACGACATGCTCGCTGCCGTGTGGGCGTCGCCGCTGGTTGTCGACGGCAAGGTCTACCTCGGCGACGAAGACGGCGATATCGTGGTCATCAAACACGGTAAGACCAAGGAAGTGCTCTTCGAGGGCAACATGGGTTCGTCGGTTTACGGCACCGTAGTGGCCGCCAACGGCAACCTCTACGTCACTAACCGCAATCAGTTGATCGCCATCTCCAATTCCAAGTAACTACCGCCGGATCCACTGGCCGTTCAGGAATATCGTGCGGAGCGCCGGCATCCCGGGAATGCCGGCCGCTTCCGTTACCGGGCTCATGCCCAGGCGCAGTTCGCGTAGCTTCGGCAGCCTCCCTAACGTGGCCAGCGCCTCGGCCGACACCGGCAGCCGCGTCAAATCGAGATACTCCAGATTCTCCAGCGAACCCAGCGCAGACAGATCGCGCAGTTGCTTCCGTTCGGCGTCTGGATGTCCCGGCCGGTCCGTCCCACGATCGTTCAAGGTCGCCCCGTTCAGGTTGAGCCGGCGCAACTGTTTCAACTCTCCCAAACGTTGCAGGTTCTGTTCGCTCAGCGGCAGCCCCCATAACCCCGAATCCACTCTCTGAATCCCGCCCGCGTCCAAGTCCACCAACCTCGGAATCAATTTCAATAGCGGAAGTGCGGACCCTGTCAGCCGGTTCCCTCCGATGCCCAGTTTCTCCAACCTCGGCAGCGATGCCAGATGCTCGAAGCCCTCGTCGTCGATCTGCGTGAA
>JAEUQD010000451.1 GCA_016789925.1 Bryobacterales bacterium
CAAGTCTGGCGCCATACAGGCCTGATTCAGCGCAGCCTGCGCCATGTGGACATGATGCTCGCCCCGAGTGAATTCACGGCACGTGTCCATCGGGAAGCAGGTATCTCAGCCCCGATGCGGGTGGTGCATCTGTTCTCACGATTCAGCCTACCGCCGGATCTTCCGCCTTTCCGTCCGCTGACCCGGCCGCGCTTTATCTTCTGCGGCCGGATGATCCCGCCGAAAGGCATTGCGGAGTTAGTCGAAGAGTTTCGGCAACTTCCGCAATACGACCTTTTCGTCGCCGGCGACGGAGAACTGCGGGCGCAACTGGAACGGCGGGCGGCGGGTTACCCGAATATCCGCTTTCTAGGCTGGCTGTCCAAGAGGCAACTGGCCGAGACGCTCACGCAGTGCACCGCGCTCATTCTGCCTTCGCTCGCGCCGGAAGCGTTTCCGCTGATGACGCTCGAGGCGTTTGCCTGTGGCACACCGGCGATTGTCCGCGTCGCCGGCGGCAGTGCGGAGAGCTTGCGGGAATACGGGGCTGGTTTCTCCTATGCCAGTTCCGCCGAACTGCGCCAAGCGCTGCAGCAAGCGAGTTCTCCCGGAATGCGGGAGCGGCTGAGCGCCGGTGCACTCGCCGCCTACCAGCAGTATTCGCCCTCCCGCTACTTGAAGGACTACCTGGGCATCATTCACGAGATTGCCCGGCACAAGAACATCCACCTCATGTAGTCTTTCCAGACTGAATAGTCTGGAAATCCGACACGCAAAATTTCGAGACGCCAGTCTTCCCTTTATTTTTCAACAACATTCGTTGTGGCCCCTGCCGTGCCTTATCAGGAATTGAACGGATCCACCGTTTATCGAGGTGCATATGTTTGGATTGGATTGGAGTAACCCGGAAACACTCTGGCTCAACCTCACCAACGTGGCGTTGGGACTGGTGATTCTCGCGGTCGTCCTGATTATGGCTTCCGGCATTGTCATCGACGTTGTCCGGCAGCGAGCCGCCCGCCGGCAGGCCGAAGCCGGTGACGTGACGGCAATGCTGGGAGATGGCCACTCCTTCTACGACCCCCACCTGGGCCTGACGATGGCCGATGGCGGCGAACCGGAGACGGAGAAACCAAAGGCAGCGAAGAAGGACGCCAAGCCTCGCCGCCAGGCCTAAGGAGGCGTTATGAATTGCCCATTTTTGCGCGAGACCAAGGTCCGGTTCTGCCAGAACGCCCCTTCGCGCAAACTGATCCCGAGGGCAGCCGATGCGCTGAGCGAAGAACGCTGCTCGTCAGCCAGCTTCGCCGGCTGCCCGATCTACCGCGACCACGGCGAGCAACAGCAAAGCGCGCCGCCGTGCCCTTACCTGCACGAGTCGCTCATGCAGTACTGTGCCGCTTCGCCGGTGACGCGCTTCGTTCCCTATAGCGAAGCGATGCTGTCGCGCTGCGGCAGCGAAGCCTACCACTATTGCGACTTGTACCTGGAACTGACGCACGCGGGTTGGCCGGCCCATCCGTCCGACAGCATCGCGGTGGAACCGGGGCTGTTCTACACGAACAATCATTGCTGGCTGGACCTGCCCGAGTCCGGCCCATGCCACATCGGAATCGACGCGTTCCTCGCCCGGTTGCTCGGCGAGGTGACCCACATCGACTACGGCGCGCTGCGCGGGTTGGTGCGTCCCATCGCCCTGCTCAAAGTCGACGACGCGAGCTGGCAGGTTACCTTTCCCGAGAAGATCGAACTGACCGGCTGCAATCTCTACCTGCGCAGCGATCCCCAGCGGCTCACCGCCGAACCCTATACCCAAGGCTGGCTGTTCGAGGGCTCGGTTCCGGCCGAAACCGCTGCCCGCCTGCGCGCGCAACTCGCGACCGGCGAAGCCGCTCATGCCTGGATGGACAGCGAAACTCGCCGCCTCAACGAGCAGATTCAACAGTTGACTGCCGTCGCCGCCGATGGCGGCCTATTTGCTCCCGGTCTGCTCTCCGCACTGGATCGTGAAGATGCCCTGGTCGTCTTCCAGGAGTTCTGTTCGCCCCGCTACCCCGAAGGGAGGAATGCCTGATGCTTCGCAGCCTTCTCATTGCCGCCGCCGGCTTTTCGGCCACCGTCGCCGCCGGATGGTTTGTGCTGCCCGCGGTGTCCTACCGGACGGTGGAGCAACCGGTGCAGTTCAACCATGCCGTCCACACCGGCGGCGACAGTAAGATGCCCTGCCAGGATTGCCACGCCATTCAGGAGGAC
>JAEUQD010000453.1 GCA_016789925.1 Bryobacterales bacterium
TTCGACTCCGACATGGAGTGGGACATCAACATGCCCTGGTATCGCGACACGCGCGCCCTGCACGCGATTCCTGGCGCCGACTACGGGTGGCGTACCGGGTCCGGCAAGTTCCCCGCATATTTTTTCGACACGTTGCCTCCGCTGCGCGACGAAGGCCGCGGCTCCCCAGTCGGTGTCGAATTCTACCACCACTACGTCTATCCCAAGCAGTATTTCGACGCCTTCCTCGGCGGCGATTGGTCCCGCGGCCGAATCCTCTTTACACGCCTCCAGCGCCAGGGCGCAACCTACGCCTCGGCCGGCCGCGTCACTGAGTTTGTCCACGGCGAACCGCTCAACGTCACCGACCTCGAAGTCGGACCCGACGGCTTCGTCTACTTCACGATGGGCGGCCGCGACACCGAGGGCGGCCTCTACCGCGTCCGCTACACACCCGGTTTTTGGGAGGAGTTCTTCCCTGCCTATCCGGCGGCTGAGGGCATCCTCAAAGTGGTTCGCCAGCCGCAACCGCTTTCGGCCTGGGGAACCGCCGCCCTGCTCAAAGCCAAACAGGAGATGGGCGACCGCTGGGCCAAGGAACTCGACCAGCTTGCGCGCGACGTCAATGCCGATCCGCGAGACCGTGTGCAGGCCGTGCACATCCTCCAACGCCTCGGGCCCAAGCCGCGCGCCGAACTCCTCCGCCCCCTCGCCCAGGATCGCGACCCCTCTGTCCGTGCCGCGGGCATCTATGTCGTAGGCCAGCACGGCAGCCCGCGCGCCAAGGCCATCGCCGTCCTCGGCCTCAAAGATACCGACCCGCTGGTCCGCCGCCGCGCCGCCGAAGCCATCGTCCGCATGGGACTCAAACCCGAGGAACCCTCGTTCGCCCCTGTCGAAGACATCTATAACCTGCTCAAAGACAGCGACCGTTTCGTCCGCTACGCTGGCCGCCTCGCCTTGGAACGCACGCCGAAGTCCGAATGGCGCGATCGCGTCCTGGCTGAGAAAGATCCTCGGACCGCGATGGAAGGGTTGCTGGCGCTGGTCCGCACCGGCGAACCGGTCCTCGATCCCGCCGTCGCGCTCCTCCGCCAAACCTCCCTGCCCGTGGACCAGCGTCTGGCCGCCCTTCGCCTCATCGGCATCGTGGCCCTCGAATCGCCGGGCGACGCGCGCAAACAAGTGGCTGAAATCCTCCTGCCCCAGTTCCCGGCGCAGGACGAACGCCTCAGCCGCGAACTCGCCCGCGTGCTCGCCTACACCGGGGACCCCGCCGCCATCCGGAAGATCCTGGACGCCATGCCCAAGGAAGACACGAATCAGCAGCTACAGATTCATTACGCCTACTGCCTCCGCGCCTTCAAGGAAGGCTGGACTCCGGAACAGAAACAGGCGCTCGTGCGCTGGTTCCAGAAAGCCTCGAAGTGGCGGGGCGGGGCGAGCTTTACCGGGTTTATCAACCTCATGTTCGACTCGTCGCTCCGCGCGTTCACCGAAGAAGAAAAGCAGATGGCCTACCGCCGCATCCCTGAGTTCGCGCCCGCGGAAGACTACAAGGCTGCCATGGCCAAGCGGATGCAAGAGACGGGCTGGCTCGCCCCCAGTGTCCTGTCGCGCTCGAAAGGCGTTCAGGCCATCAGCCCCCAGGAAATCTACGAATTCCAACTGTTCGATCCCATGACCCTCAAGGCCAAGCCCGAACAAGGCGCGGAGATTTTCGAGAAAGAATGCGCCTCCTGCCACCGCTTCGGCGCCAAGGGCAACGACTTTGGTCCGGACCTCACCACCCTCAACGCCCGTTTCAAGAAAAAGGATATTCTCGACTCGATCCTCTACCCGTCGAAAACCATCTCCGATCAGTACGAGAGCACGATCGTCGACACCCGCGACGGCGACATCATCAACGGCTTGCTCGTCAGCGAGGATAACTCCAAGCTTCTGCTGAAGACCGCGGAAGTGCAGCGGCCCATCGAGGTCCCGAAAGCGCAGGTCAAAGCCCGCCGCAAGTCCAAGACCTCGATCATGCCGGAAAACCTGCTCGACGGCTACAGTCAGGATCAGATCGCCGCCCTCATCGCCTACATGCAGGCGGGCGCGCGGTAATCAGTCGATGTAGTCGTAGGCGACCAGCGTCAGGAACTCGCTGAACTCACCCTTGGTCATCATTTCCGAGAACAGTTGCGCCGCCAGTTTCTTATTGGGCGTACCGGGCTTCTCGGCGAGTTCCCTGTCGACGGTCGCCTTCACCAACTCCGGCGTCACCTGTTGGCCGTCGCTCATCGTCGCGCCGTGCTTCACCCACTGCCAAACCTGCGACCGTGAAATCTCGGCCGTGGCCGCGTCTTCCATCAGGTTGTAGATCGGTACGCAGCCGTTGCCATTCAACCACGCTTCCAGGTACTGGATGCCGACATCGACGTTAATGCGCAAGCCTTCTTCCGTGATGTCCCCCTTGTGGGGACGCAACAGGTCCGCCGCGCTCACCCTGACATCGTCGCGCTTCACGTGAATCTGGTTCGGCGTGGGCATGTACTCGTCGAATACTTGCTTGGCGATCGGCACCAGGCCCGGATGCGCCACCCAGGTCCCGTCGTGACCCGCCTTCACCTCGCGCAACTTGTCCAGCCGCACTTTCTCCAGCGCCTTCTCGTTGGCTTCCGGATCGTTCTTAATCGGAATCTGGGCCGCCATCCCGCCCATCGCGTGAATCTCGCGCTTGTGGCAGGTCTGGATGAGCAGTTGCACATAGGCGTCGAGGAAGTCGCGGTCCATGGTGACTTGCGCACGGTTGGGCAGGATAAACCGCGCATCGCCGCCCAGCTTCTTGATGAAGCTGAAAATGTAATCCCAGCGGCCGCAGTTCAACCCGGCGGAGTGGTCGCGCAACTCCCACAGAATCTCGTGCATCTCGAACGACGCAAGAATGGTCTCGATCAGCACAGTGGCGCGCACGGAGCCCTGCGGTACCCCGCAATAGTCCTGCGCGAACACAAACACGTCGTTCCACAGCCGCGCTTCCAGGTGGCTTTCCATCTTCGGCAGGTAGAAGTAAGGACCAAACCCGTTGGCCAGTTGATTCTTCGCGTTCGTGTAGAAGAACAGCCCGAAGTCGAGCAGCGAACCCGACACCGGCTCGCCATCGAGCAGCACGTGCTTCTCTTTCAGATGCCAGCCCCGCGGGCGCACCAGCAGGGTCGCGATCTTCTCGTTCAGCTTGTACGTCTTGCCTTCCGGACTGGTGAACCCGATGGTGCGGTTCACCGCGTCCCGCATGTTCACCTGGCCCTGAATCGTGTTTTCCCACGTCGGCGAATTGGCGTCTTCAAAATCCGCCATGAACACGTTGGCCCCGCAGTTCAGCGCGTTGATCACCATCTTGCGCTCCACCGGGCCGGTAATCTCCACCCGCCTGTCCAGCAGCGGACCGGGAATCGGAGCCACGCGCCACTCGCTTTCCCTGATCTCATTGGTCGATTCCAGGAAGTCCGGCAGCTTGCCCGCGTTCAATTCCGCCGTGCGCTCCACGCGCTTCTGGAGCAGTTCCTTCCTCCGCGGATTGAACCTGGTCTGCAACTCGATCAGAAACTGCTGCGCGCCTTCGTTGAAGACTTCCGCCTGTTCGGCGGTCAACGGCCGTGTGATCTCCAGTTGTGCCATGGCCATCCTACCGGTGCGAAACGTGCTTCTTGATCGGGCGGAGTTCCACCTTGCGGATCAGGATCTCGGCGCCTTCGCTCTGAATTTGGATCTTGCCCTGCTTGTGGTCGGAATTGTAGCCGTAGTTCACCACCACGCCGTTCAGCACGTTGGTGATCGTGTCGCCGTCGCAGATCACTTCGTGGCGGTTCCACTGGCCCACCGGCTTCTCCACATCCTTCGCGCCGCGGAAGTTGATCACGTCCTTCCACTGCGGGTCGCGGCCCCACCAGTTGAACCGGCCACTGTCGCGGGTCATCGGTTCGCCGCCCTTGTGCCAGTAAACCTCCCGCCCTTCCTTGCGCACGTCGCAACTCATCTTCGGCTTGTTCTTACCGCCAACGAGGATGAAGTCACCCGTGCCGCCTTCGATAATCTGCGACTCCACCGATTCCAGCCACGTCTTGCCGTATGCGCCGTCCTCGCCCACGGCATGCACCAGAATGCCGGAATCGCGCGTGCGGTCCAGGCGCGGAGCCCACGTCTTGCCGCCCCACTTCCACTCGACAATCAGGTGGTAGTCCTGATAGGCGTTGCGGGTGGCGATTCCGCCCCACTCTTCGCCCGAAATCCGGATCATCTTGTCCTGCACCGTGAAGACGTTCTTGGGGTCTTCGTATTTGTTTTCGCGAAGCCACTTGTACCAGCCATCCAGGTTCTTGCCGTTGAACAGCACGATCTTCTTGGTCACCTTGACGGGGGGCGGATCAGCCACCGGCGGCTGCGCGAACAGAAAACACACGGAGAGCGCGAGGGATAAAACCAATCTCATAGTTCCCTAAAGTATCACGCTGCGCGGACGCATACCGGGGGGAGTGCTACGATTCCAGGGATGCTGGCTTTGCTGGCGCTTGCAACCTGCCTCCCCTGCCACGCCGCCATCGTCGAGTCCTTCGCCAAGACAGGCATGGGCCGGTCCTTCTTCCCCATGAGCAAGGACCGCGCCGTCGAAGACTTCTCCCGGAACAATCGTTTCTTCCACGAACCGTCGCAGAGCTGGTTCACACTCATCGAACGCGATGGCCGCTATTTCCAGCGCCGCGAACACACCGCGGCCGGCGTTGACGAGAAAGAGATCCACTACGTGCTCGGGTCGGGCAACCACGCCCGCAGTTACGTGCACCGCACACCGCAAGGCCGTCTTCTCGCGCTCCCCGTCTCCTGGTACGGCGCCTTCTGGCAGATGGCCCCGGGCTTCGACAGTCCCGGCCATCCGCACTTCCGCCGCCCCGTCACCTACGACTGTTTCTTCTGCCACAACGCCTACCCCAAGCTCCCCGCCGACGCCGACGTCTCGGACCCGCGGTACCTGGATCCGCTCCCGCAGGGCATCGACTGCGCCCGCTGTCACGGTTCCGCTTCCGGCCATCTCCTCAAGCCCGCCCGCGGAAATATCCTCAACCCCGCGCGCCTGCCTTCCTCGCGCCAGATTGAGGTCTGCCTCCAGTGCCACCTCGAGACCACTTCCCAGCCCTTGCCGTTCGCCCGACGACGCGAGGGGCGCGCCTTCTTCTCCTACGACCCCACCGAACCCCTCGGTGACTATATGGTCCACCTCGACCACGAAGACAAAGCCCCCTTCAACGAAAAGTTCGAAGTGGTGAGCGCGCCGTATCGCCTGATGCAGTCGCCGTGCTTTCAGAAAAGCGAAGGGCGTATGACGTGCACCACCTGCCACAACCCGCACGAACGGCCCACCTCCTCGGACAAGCCCTGCCGCGCATGCCACACGCAGGCCCACGAGTCCAAGCCGGAAGCCGCTCAGAACTGCGTGTCGTGT
>JAEUQD010001023.1 GCA_016789925.1 Bryobacterales bacterium
CTGGAAGCGCGAATAATCGGCCGCGGTCACGGCGTTGTCGAACGGCACGGTGACGCGGGCGTACAGGACGCGCGATGAGTACCAGAGCGTGATGGCGGCTTCGCCGCGCCCGGTCATCTTCACCTTGCCCCAATCGTCCACGGTGGCAACGCCTTCGTTATTAGAGGAAAACTTCACCCAGCGCGTGACGTCTTCCAGGCGATTGTCGGAGTAGCGAGCGCGCACAACCAATTGCTGTTCAGCGCCGGGCGCGAGGATGGCGCGCCCGGGGTACACTTCGAGCGCGACCACTTCCGGATCGGCTGCTTTAGGCTCAGGCGTGCCCAGCGCGATCCATTCGGCGATGACGCGGTACTCGAGCGAATTTGTGTCGAACCGTTTGCCGCCGCCGTGGGGCAACGCAAAAGCCGCTTTCTTCAGCAGCAGGCTGTCGGAGGGTTCGGCCAGCGAAATCCGGCGCCCCACTGACTGCCGCGTAAGCGTGTCGTAGTCCACCTCCGGGTCGTAACCGCGCAGTGTGAGCTTGAAGCCGTTCTTGCCGGCCAGCGCGCCGTGGCAAGCGCCCTGGTTACAGCCCATCTTGGTGAGTACCGGAATCACGTGATTGCGGAACGACCACTGGAAGGGCTTGTCCATGCCGGTGACGCGGACCTTCGCCGTGGCCGTACGGCCCGAAGCAGTGGCGGAGAGGGTGGTTTCGCCGTTGGCGACTGGTGTGACGATGCCCGCGGCGTCCACTTTGGCGACCGCGGGATTCGCGGACGACCAGCGCGACTGAGGCGTCATGTCCTGCGACACCTCCGCGCCCGTAAACTGCGCGATGACCTGCTGGCGCGATTCCGGCGTGGTCAGTTCCACGTTTCCAGGTAGCAATTCCAGCTTTTGCCCGAAAACAGGCAGCGTGAGACAGAGATAGACGGCCAGCTTCATAGTGAGCCCCTCGTAACGGTATCTTATCAATAAGCCCTTCAATGCGTATCAGTCTCCTTGCCCTGACGGCGTTGTCCCTTCCACTCGCGGCCGAAGTGGACTTCGTCAGCCAAGTACAACCGCTGCTGCGGTCGCGTTGCATCGGTTGCCATGGACCGGCGATGCAACAGAGCGGATTTCGTGTGGACGACCGGGAAGCGGCGCTCAAAGGCGGCTATTCCGGTAAGGCGATCCAGCCGGGAAAGGCGAGCGAGAGCTCGCTGATTCATCGCGTCACCGGGACCAATGGTTTGACCATCATGCCGCCGGCTGGCAAGAAACTCACTCCGGAGGAGGTGGCGATTCTGCGGACGTGGATCGACGAAGGAGCGCGCTGGCCCGACAGTGCAGCCAAGCCGAAGGGTGCGGCGGCGCGCCCACTTCCATGGTCGTTTCAACCGCTACGCCAGCCGGCTGTCCCGGTGGGCAGTCCGCATCCGGTGGACGCGTTTGTCCGCGCGCGCCTGGAGAAGGAAGGCATCCGTCCGTCGCCCGAAGCACCTCGCGCAACCTTGTTGCGGCGAGTTTCCCTCGACCTCACGGGCGTGCCGCCCACCCCAGCGCAACTCGCGGCGTTCCTTGCCGACTCCCGGCCCGGAGCCTACGAGCGCGCCGTCGACCAACTGCTCTCCTCCCCCCACTATGGCGAAAAATGGGCCCGGCCCTGGCTCGACCTCGCGCGCTACGCTGATTCCGACGGGTACGAAAAGGATTGGGTCCGTCCGCACGCCTGGCGCTGGCGGCAATGGGTGATCGAAGCTCTCAACGCCGACATGCCGTTCGACCAGTTCACCATCGAACAGATTGCGGGCGACCTTTTGCCCAACGCCGGCGTCGCGCAAAAAGTGGCGACAGGCTTCCATCGCAACACCCTCACCAACCGCGAAGGCGGCATCGATAACGAACAATTCCGTTTCGAGGCAGTCGCGGACCGCAGCGTGACGGTGGCTACTGGCTGGCTGGGACTGACAGTGGGTTGCGCCCAATGCCACGACCACAAATTCGACCCCATCAGCCAGAAGGATTTCTATTCGTTGATGGCGTTTTTCGATAACGCCGAAGAAGAAGACATCGACGCACCGATGCCGGGCGAAGCAGAGCCGTGGCAGGCCAAGCGCGCGGAGTATCAGGCCAGGCGCGCGGCGCTGCTGAGCGAATATAACGTGGCGGCGCTTCAAGCCGATTGGGAACAGAACATGCTCCAGGCGTTTCGCGAGCCGGGCAAGCGCACCGATTGGGACCTGGCCTGGGACTGCCTGCTGAAGCTGACTGAAACGGGCGACGGCGCCAAGATCATCAGGAAACCCGCCGAAAGCAGGACCGCGCGCGAACGCGACATCCTCGTCGACCATTTCGTCCGCAACTACCACTTCGCCATCGGCCAGAAGAAGTGGAAGGAACTGAAGTTCGACGAACTCGACAAGAAGCTGCAGGAATTGAAGGAAAGCTATCCGCAGTTGAGCCAAGCCCAGACGATCAGCGAAACCGATGGCGAGCGGCGCAAGAGCTATCTGCGGGTGCGCGGCGACTATAAGACGCTGGGCATTCCGGTGGATGCCGATGTACCGGCTGCGCTGGGATCGCTCGGAAAGAAAGACGCAACACGGCTCGACCTCGCCCGCTGGCTAGTGTCGCGCGACAATCCGCTCACAGCCCGCGTGACCGTCAATCGCGTGTGGCAGGAGTATTTCGGACGCGGCCTGGTGGAGACTTCCGAAGACTTCGGCGTGCAGGGGGCCAAGCCAACGCATCCGGAGTTGCTCGACAGGTTGGCCGTGGAGTTCATGAATCGCGGCTGGAGCATGAAGAAGCTGCACCGGCTGATCGTCACCTCGGCAACCTACCGGCAGTCCTCGACCGGGCGTGAAGACTTGGAGACGATCGACCCGAACAACCTCCTGCTGGCTCGGCAAAGCCGTCTGCGGTTGCCGGCCGAGTTGATTCGCGATACCGCGCTGGCGGTTTCTGGGTTACTGGACGATCGTGTTGGAGGCCGGAGCGTACGCCCTCCGCAGCCCAAAGGCGTGACGGAATTGGGCTATGGCGGAGGAACGAAGTGGGCGGAAAGCACTGGCGGCGACCGGTACCGCCGCGGTCTCTACATTCACTTTCAGCGCACCACTCCGTATCCGCTGCTGCAGAACTTCGATGCGCCGAAGGGGACGGTGACGCAGTGCCGGCGCGGACGGTCGAACACACCGCTGCAGGCGTTGAACCTGTTGAACGATCCGGTGTTTATGGAAGCGGCCGATGCGCTGGCACGCCGCGTCGAGTCAGCGGACTTCCGCACGTCGCTGCAGAAGGCGTATCTGCTCACGCTGTCGCGCGAGCCGCGCGAGGACGAAGCCGCTCGCCTCGAAGCGTATCTGAAAACACCGGATGCCACCTGGACGGGGCTCGCCAGCATCCTGTTAAACCTGGACGAGTTCATTGTGAGGGAGTAGGGAATGGACTGGACGAGACGGGATTTCTTCAGGCGCAGTTCCATCGGGTTGGGGACGATGGCGCTCGCGGACCTGCTCCAGAGCGACGGCTACGCCTCGGCCACCGATCCGCTGGCGCCCCGCAACGGCCATTTCGAAGGCAAGGCGAAGAACGTCATCTTCCTGTTCATGGAAGGCGCTCCCAGCCAGATGGACCTCTTCGACCCCAAGCCCGATCTGCAGAAATGGCACGGCAAGCCGCTGCCGCCCTCGGTCACGAAAGATCTGAAGCTCGCGTTCATCAAGCCGACCGCGGCGGTGCTGGCGAGTCCCCGCAAGTTTGAGCCGGTGGGCCAGGCAGGCATGGAACTGTCGGACCTGCTGCCGCACCTGCGCACCGTTTCCGACGACGTGTGCTTTGTGCGCAGCATGGTGAGCGACGCCTTCAATCATCACCCCGGACAGTTGCTGTTGTTCACCGGCCATCCGCTCTCGGGTCGGCCCACCATGGGTGCTTGGGCAGTGTATGGACTGGGTAGTGAATCGCAGAACCTGCCCGGATTTGTGGTGCTCAGTTCCGGCGCAGGCACCAGCGCGGGTTCCGATAACTTCGCCTCCGGCTTCATGCCGTCCACCTATGCCGGAACGGTCTTCCGCAACAGCGGCGACCCGATCCTGTATCTGTCGAATCCGAAGGGCATGAGCAATGAGGCGCAGCGCGCGCGGCTGGACGCCATCCGCGATCTGAACCAGATTCGCGCAGCATCCGTGAAGGACCGCGAAATCGCCTCCCGCATCCATTCCTACGAACTGGCGTTCAGAATGCAGTCGGAAGCGCCCGATTTGCTCGATTTCTCCAAGGAACCGGCGTCGACCCTGGAAATGTACGGTGTGAACCAGGAACGCACGCGCCCCTTCGCCACCAACTGCCTGCTGGCGCGGCGCATGGTGGAACGCGGCGTCCGCTTTGTGATGTTGATGCACGCCAGTTGGGACCATCACAGCGAGATCAACAAAGGCATCGTGCGGACGACGGGCGCGACCGATCAACCGGCGGCGGCGCTCGTCAGGGATTTGAAACAGCGCGGGCTGCTCGACTCGACGCTGGTGGTGTGGGGCGGCGAGTTCGGGCGCACGCCGATGGCGGAACTGCGCCGGCCCGAAGATGCCGAGAACGCCGGGCGCGACCACCATCCCAATGGCTATACGATGTGGATCGCCGGCGGCGGGATCAAGGGCGGTCAGGTGATCGGCAAGACCGACGACTTGGGGCTGAGTGTGGTCGAGGACAAAGTGCACGTCCATGACCTGCAGGCGACCATCCTATACTGCCTCGGTTTTGACCACACGCGGTTGACCTACCGGTTCATGGGTCGCGACTTCCGGCTCACCGATATTCACGGGCAGGTAGTCAAGAAGCTGCTGGCCTAATATACTGATCGGGTCATGCGCAAACCAACTCGCCGGACCGTTCTTGCGGCTCCGCTGGCCGCGTCAGCCGCGGCGGCAGCCCCCGCCCGTACAGGATTTGAAGTCGCTCCCATCTATCAACGGCTGGGCGTCCGCACCCTGATCAACGCCGTGGGCACCGTCACCACGCTGAGCGGCACGCTGATGGCGCCGGAAACCTTGCGGGCGATGGAAGAGGCGTCGCACAATTTCGTGCCTATCCATGAACTCCAGGAAAAGGTGGGTAAGCGCATCGCTGAATTGACCGGTGCGGAAGACGCTTTTGTGACGTGCGGCGCGGCTGCGGCGTTATGCCTGTCCGCCTGCGCCGTGACTACGTTGGGTGAGCGGGAGCGCATGCTGCGGCTCCCGGACCTGGCCGGGATGAAGTCGAAGATGGTGATCCAGAAGCGCCACCGCAACATGTACGATCACGCGTTTCGCATGGTGGGCTTGAAACTGGTGGATGTGGCAAGCGCCGGCCAGATGCGCGCGGCCATCGATAGCGATACTGCCGCCGTCGCGTACGTTGAAAGCCATCACGTGTTGGGTGCGCCGGTCAGTTTGGAAGAGACCGTCGAGATTGCGCATAAAGCCGGAGTACCGGTGATTCTCGATGCCGCCGCCGAATTGCCGCCCGCTTCCAACCTGTCGAAGTTCGTGAAGATGGGCGTGGACATGGTGGCCTTTTCCGGTGGCAAGAACCTGCGCGCACCCCAGTGTTCGGGGCTCCTGCTTGGTAAACGCGAGTGGGTGCGTAGGGCGTACGCGAACAGCTCGCCAAACAACTACCTTGCGCGGATTGCCAAGGTCGGCAAGGAAGAGATAGTCGGGATCCTGGTGGCGCTGGAGCGGTTTCTGCAAAAAGACCACGAAGCCGAACGGCGGGAATGGCACGCCGTACTCGACCGCGTGTCCGCGCGGTTAAAGGGAACGCCCACCGTGTTCACCGAGTACATCACGAACAACGACTACTCCCACACGCCGCGGCTGTCGGTGCAATGGGACGAAGCCAAGATGGGCATCACGCTGGAAGATATGGTGAAGAAACTGCGCGAAGG
>JAEUQD010000017.1 GCA_016789925.1 Bryobacterales bacterium
GTGGCGCGGCGGATGCGAGTGCCCTCGTAGTCGACGAAGAAAAACGTGCGGTCTTTGCCGCTGTAGAGTTTCGGAATTGTCAGCGGGCCGCCGAACGTCACGCCGAACTGGTTCTGTTTGACCGCCGGGCGGACCGACGACGTGTTGAAGAAATTCCGCGAGTCGAGCACCTGGTTGCGGAAGAACTCGAAAGCGCTGCCATGAATTTGGTTGGTGCCGCTCTTGAGCGCCACGGCGATGATGGCCATGCCCTGGCCGTTCTCGGCGGCGAAGCTGTTGGACTGGACAGAAAATTCCTGAATGGCGTCGATGGAGGGTGTGATGGAGGCGACGTCGAAGTACTGGCTGGAGACACTGCCGCCGTCGATCATGAAGACAGTGCGGCCGTTGCGCGCACCATTCACGCTAATAGCCGGGGCGTCGAGGGAGGCGTTGGTGCCGCGGCTGATGGCGCCGGGCACCAGCGTGGCGAGTTGCGTGAAGTCCCGGCCGTTGAGCGGCAGGTCGAGGATCTTCTTGTTGCCGATCACCTGGCCGACCGCGCCGCTTTCAGTGACCAGCAGCGGGGCCTCCGCGGCGACTGTCACGCTCTCGGCGACTTCACCAAGAGTGAGAGCGAGGTCCACGCGAATCGTTTGCGCGACGTCCAGCTTGACGGGCGGACGTTCCAGGGCCTTGAAGCCGGTCTTCTGAACGCGGATGCGATAGTTGCCGGGATTCAGAAAAAGGACCGTGTAATAGCCTTGTTCGTTTGTGACCGTCTCGTGAGGGATGCCGGTGTCGACGTTGGTGATGGTGACGGCCGCGGCGGGAACGGAGGTCCCCGCGGGATCGGTGATCAAGCCCGTGATTTGGCCGGTTTGCGCCAGGGTGGGGAGCGAGAGAATCGCGAGAACTGCAGAAGCGCGAAGCAGTGTTGCCCAGGTCATGGCCAGTACTATATCTCACCAGCGGGACTATCGTGCACGGGCGAGGAACTGGGGCGGCAACAGAAGGGTCAAGGCGTCTGGGACGATCTCGATCGTGGCCGGGAGAGAACCGGCGAGTTCCCCATCCACCTGGGTGAACACCGCCGACCCGTTCGCCGAGGCGAGAGTGAGACGGCGGGTACGAATGCTGTTGACCCCGGGAAGAGATGTAGCTTTGCCCGCCAACGCACCGGTGAGATAGAACGGATAGCGCCAGGTCGTACGCCCGGCAAAGGTGACCACTTCGAAGTCGTCGCCCAGCAGCGATGCCGCGGACGCGATCGTGAGGTCGCCGCCGTAGTTGCGAACGCGCGACGTGAGGGCGAAGAGGGTTTCGATGCGGCGGTCTCCGACCGTGACAACCAGGGGGTGCAGCGGACGCCCGAGCAGCGAGAATCCGGCCACGTAGTAGGCGAGTTTGCCGGTGGCGTTCTTGATCTTCTGGCTGACGCGGGTCAGAATCGCCGCGTCCAGTCCCGCGCCGGCCATGAGGGCGAAGTGGCGCGGTGCGCCGGTGGAATGGGTGATGCGCCCGAGGGCGATGCGGCGAGGCTCGAGTTGGGGCATCAGGGCGGCTGCACGCAGCGGGTTGTGAGGCAGACCAACTTCGCAGGCCAGCACATTGGCGGTGCCCGAGGGCAATATGGCCAGCGGAACCGCCGACCCCGCCATGCCATTGAGGACTTCGTTCACCGTACCATCGCCGCCGGCGGCCAAGATGAGGTCCGCGCCACCGGCAATGGCGGTACCGGCAAGTTCAGTGGCGTGCTCCGGGCGAGCCGTGGGGCACAGCACGAGATTGGGATAGCGCTGACCGAGCAGCGCAATGGTGTCGGCGAGCAGCGAGGGTTTGCGCAGCAGGCGTCCGGCGCTCGGATTGAAAATGAGGTGGGGACGTGAAGGCGACAGAAACTATCAGTGTAAGCTGAGGTGTAGATGTCTCGCGAGGAGACCTCGGCAGGGGTCGAACGGCAAATTGAAAATCTAAGGACCCAACTGCGCCAGCACGAATACAACTACTACGTACTGGACGCACCGGCTATTTCCGACCAGGAATACGATGCCTTGATGCGCGAACTGATCGCGCTGGAGCGGGCGCATCCGGATTTGGCGTCGCCCGATTCGCCGAGCGCGCGGGTGGGCGGCGCGCCGCGGGCGGGCTTCACACAGGTGGCGCATTCGGCCGCGATGCTGAGCCTCGACAACGCGCTGAACGAGGGAGAACTGCGCGAATTCGACCGGCGTGTCCGCGAGTTGCTCAATGCAGCAGCCTATCGGTACACGGCGGAGTTGAAACTGGACGGCTTGTCGCTGGCCGTGCGCTACCGCAACGGCGTTCTCGATCAGGCCATCACGCGCGGCGATGGATCGGTGGGCGAAGATGTGACGGCAAATGCGCGGACCATCCGTTCCCTACCCTTGCGTGTCAGGAACGCGCCGCCGGTCTTTGAAGTACGTGGCGAGGTCATCATGACCACCCGCGCATTCGACCGTTTGAATGCCGAACGCGATGCACAAGGCCTCGCCCGGTACGCCAACCCGCGGAACTCGGCGGCGGGTTCGATTCGCGTGCTGGACCCGTCGATCACGGCGTCGCGGCAACTCGATTTTTTTGCCTACCTGCTGATGATCGATGGCGAAACGGTCGAAGCAAGCCACTGGGGGTCGCTCGACCGTTTGTCGGAGATGGGATTTCGCGTCAATCCCGAACGCGCCTTGTGCGCGGACGTCACCGAACTACTGAGCTTCATCGAGCGCTGGGAGCAGGGCCGCGATTCCCTGCCCTACGAGATTGACGGCATCGTGGCCAAGGTCGATTCGATCGCCCAACAAAAGCAGTTAGGCTGGACGGCGAAGGCGCCGCGGTGGGCCATCGCGTTCAAGTATCCCGCACGGTCGGCGGTGACCGTTCTGCGAAACATCGAAGTCCAGGTGGGCCGGACGGGGGCGCTGACGCCGGTGGCACACCTGAGCCCCGTGACGGTGAGCGGTGTCACCGTGTCTCGGGCTACGCTGCACAACGAGGACGAGATTGAGCGACTCGGCTTGGCGATCGGCGATGAGGTGGAGATTCTTCGTTCCGGCGACGTGATCCCCAAAGTGGTGCGCGTCGTGAACCAGGGCAGCCAGCGCGTACCGTTCCACATGCCGCGGCAGTGTCCCGTCTGCGGCGAAGCCGTGACGCGTGTCGAGGGCGAAGTGGCCAGCCGCTGCATTAATCCCGACTGCCCGGCGAAGTTGAAGGAGACAATCCTGCACTTTGCCTCGCGCGGCGTGATGGACATCGACGGGATGGGCGAGGCGCTGGTGGATCAGTTGGTCGACCGCAAGATGGCGCGCAGCATCGCCGACCTTTATGCGCTGGACCTGGCTTCCCTGGCCGGTCTCGACCGGATGGGCGACAAGAGCGCGGCGAGGATCTTGAAGGGCATCGAAGAGTCGCGCAGCAAGCCGCTTGAACGCGTGCTCGCCGGGCTGGGTATTCCGTTTGTGGGCGAGCGCACGGCGCAACTGCTGGCCGGAGAGTTCGGCAGCCTGGACGCCATCATCGAGGCCGA
Source organism: Bryobacterales bacterium (assembly GCA_016789925.1). GTDB lineage: Bacteria > Acidobacteriota > Terriglobia > Bryobacterales > Bryobacteraceae > JADLDI01. The sequence continues at coordinate 3,527 of JAEUQD010000017.1, forward strand.
TGTGGAGACGCTGCAGAGCGCGCCGGAAGTGGGTCCGAAGGTGGCGCAGTCGATCCGGTCGTTCTTCGATTCGCGGCATAACCGCGAACTGGTGGAACGGCTGCGCGCGGCCGGCTTGCAATTCACACAAGAGAAAAAACAGAAGCCGGGCGGGCCGCTCGCCGGACTTACTGTCGTCGTGACCGGGACGCTCCCGACGCTGAGCCGCGAGGAAGCCCACGCGATGATTGAAGCCGCGGGCGGCAAGGCGGGCGATTCGGTCAGTAAGAAGACAAGCTATGTAGTGGCGGGAGAGAAGGCGGGCTCGAAATTGACAAAGGCGCAGGCACTGGGTGTGCCGGTGATCGACGAAGACGG
>JAEUQD010000072.1 GCA_016789925.1 Bryobacterales bacterium
ACGCGCCCGCAGAGCTACACGGGAAAGGCGGTGCTGCACGGGTTTGAGCATAGACACATCGCGCCGCTGGAGCGCGAGGGGATTCGGACGTTTCTGGAGAAATGGTCCGGGGCGTTGTATCCGGGGAACGAGGCGGGGGCGCGAAAGCACTGCAAAGAATTGGTGGGGGCGCTGGCGAGCCGGCGCGAAATCCGGCTGATGGCGCGGACGCCGGTGATGCTGACGGCGCTGGCGGTGGTGCATTGGAATGAGCGGCGGATTCCGGAACAGCGTGCGGAGCTTTACGAGTCGATCATTAACTGGCTGCTGCGGTCGCGGGAGGAGCGGCCTGGCAGGGAGACGGTGGACCGAAGCCGGCGGCTACTCCAGGATCTCGCGCTGGCCATGCAGAGCCACGCCGAGGGACGGCAGGTGCAGGTGTCGCGCCCGTGGGCGGCGAAACTGCTGGAGCGTCACTTTGGGGACATCGAGAAGGCCGAGCGCTACCTGGAAGACGAAGAGGGTGACAGCGGTGTGATCGTCAGCCGCGGGCATGAAGTGCGCTTCGCGCACCTTACCTTCCAGGAATACCTCGCGGCCCGCGCCATCAATGGAATGGGGGAAGCGGCACAGTACAAATTGCTGCTGGAGGGTGATCGCATCTACAAGCCGGAATGGCGCGAGGTGGCGACACTGCTGGCCGGCGTGTTTCACGGGCAAGGTCCCGCGAAGGTGGATGGACTGATCGGGGCGTTGCTCGATGGACTCGGCCCGAAGCCCACTCTGGCCGTCCAGGCGCAATGCGCCGGGTTAGTCGGCGCCATCGTTCGGGACCTGCGGCCGCTAGGCTACTCGCCCACCGACCCGCGTTATCAGCAGACGCTGGATGCAGTGTTGGGCATCTTCGACAAGGACAAGGCGGCCTCGGTAGAGTTTCGCATGCGGCTGGAAGCGGCGGAGGCTTTGGGGCAGGCAGGGGACCCGCGACTGCGGACGCCTGGCGACGAAGGCTACTGGGTGTCGATTCCCGGGGAGCCGTTTCAGATTGGGCGATATCCCGTGACGGTGGATGAATTCCGAAAATTCCTCGACGACGATGGTTACCAGGATGCTCGGTGGTGGGTGGAGGGCGGGTTTGGTAAATTCCAGGAACCAAACGAGTGGGACGAACAGCAGGGCCATGGCAATCGGCCCGTGGGGGGCGTGTCGTGGTTTGAAGCGGCCGCCTATTGTGCGTGGGCGGGAGTGCGGCTGGCCACGGAGAGGGAATGGGAACGGGCGGCGCGGGGGGCTGAGGGGCGAGAGTATCCGTGGGGGGACGAGAAGCCGGACGAGACGCGGGCGAGCTATGGCATGAGGGTTGGACATCCCACACCGGTGGGATTGTACCCGAAGGGCGCAACGCCAGCGGGCGCACAAGACATGGTGGGTAATGTGTGGGAGTGGGTTGCGGACTGGTTTGACGAAAAAAAGACGCTGTGGTTGTTGCGTGGTGGTTCCTTCGGCCCCAAAGTGAATCTGCAGTTCGCGATTCGGTTCGACCTCGCGCCCGAAAACCGCAACGTTGATAACGGCTTCCGGTGTGCGCGGGACGCGGAGTCCCCTTGATCCAGGGTGCGGCTCCTAATTCCGGTTCCGCAGTTCCGCGAGCGTCTTCTCCGCCTGGTCGAAGAAGTTGCGGCGGTTGGATTCGGTGGGGAAGACGATGTTGGATTGGCGGAAGAAGGCGACTTCCGCGGCCCATTTGTCGGCCAAGGCTTTGCGAGCAGCAGGGTCCACCACTTTCGAGAGCCAGATGGGGTTGGTGTGGGCCTGGAGTTGGGGCTCCTCTTTGAGCGTTTGGGCTTTGACGCGGGCGGCGACCCAGCCTCCTTCCACGGGGGCGGAGAGGGTGAGGCGCTTGCGCGTGCCGTCGCCGGCGGCGCGGGCGATGACGAGGCCGTTGCGGACGATTTCGAGTTCTTCGAGGGGGCGGAAGAACGCGGCGGTAGCTTCGGCGCGGCCGTTGTTGACCGCGAGTTCGACGATGGGTCCGTTGGAGACGACGACTTTGCCTTCCTTGACGCCGCGGGCCCATTGCTCGAAGGAGTCCGCGCCGGGGCGGGCTTTGACCATGGCGCGTTCGGGGCCGAGGAGGGGGATCCATTCGGGCCAGGGGCGCTTGCTGTTGAGGTAGACGGGGAAGTCGCTGCCGGCGACGCCGGTGACGCGGAGGCCGGCGTTCAGCATCTCGTACCAGGGTTCGGTTTTGAGGACGCCGAACTGGAAGACTTCGACGAGGTCGATGTTACCAGCGAGGGCGTCCATGTAGATGGTGGAGCGCTGGGGCGCCTGGAAGAAGTGGGCGTAGCCGACGATGCCGCCGAGCTGGCGTCCGCGGGCGAACCAGTCGGAGGGGAGGGGCCAACTTTCGGGAGTGTTGGCGTACATGAGTCCGGTGGACATGGGGCGGATGAGTTCGCGCGCGCCGAGCACGAGGGTGTGTCCCCAGAATTCGTTGCGGAGTTCCTGGCCGGAGCGGATGGTGTAGCCGGCGCGGTTGGCTTCGCCGGGTTTGCCGAAGCCGTATTGGGGGGCGGCGTCCATCTGGCGCTGGAGGGCGAGGAAGTTGGCGACGGTGAGGTCTTCGGCGGCGAGCCAGTCGAGGAAGACGGGGTCTTCGGCTTTGTGGCGGGTGAGGTGGATGTGATCGTCGGCGGTGATCCACTCCTTCGGGTCGACGCCTTCCCAGGGGGCGAGCTTGAGGGTGACGCGCTTGCGCTCGTTGGCGGCGACCGTGAAGGTGGCGGTGGCGGGCGTGTAGAAGAGGCCGCGGTAGGCTTCGAGGCGGTACTCGCCGGGAGGCAGGAAGAAGGTGGCTTCGCCCTTGAGCAGGAGATAGTGGAACTGGTCGCGGGCGATGACCTCCATCACCTTGGGATTGGGGACGCGGGAGTAGTAGCGGTCGCGGTAGAAGGTGTCGCCGCGGATGGGGAGGACGGCGTCGGCGGGGGTGAGGCGGAAGGAGGATTTTCCCTTCCAGAGATAGATGCGGGCGGGGAGGCGGCCTTCGGTGACCACTTCGACCTGGGCGGAGTAGGTGGGCGGCCACAATTCCTGCCATGCCGCCGCCGTCATCAGGGCCCCGAAGGCGAGAATCAACACAAGCCGCTTTACAGAGTGCATTCCGCGATTATAATGACCCGTGATGAAAGCAACTCCTCTCCTGCTCCTGGCGCTGGCGAATTTTGCCACTGCGCAGGAATACGACCTGCTGCTCCAGGGCGGTCACGTGATCGACGCGAAGAATCAAATTTCGGGCCGCCGTGACGTCGCCATCAAGGACGGCAAAATCGCCGAAGTCGCTCCGAACATTCCGGCCTCGAAGGCGCGCCGGACGGCGGACGTGAGCGGCCTCTACGTAACGCCCGGTCTTATCGATCTTCACGTCCACGTCTTTGCCGGCGATGGCCGGGAGTACATGGGACCGTCTTCTGTTTCCGCCGACGAC
>JAEUQD010000096.1 GCA_016789925.1 Bryobacterales bacterium
TGGCCGTCCCACTTCCCTGCCCCGCCATTCTGTCCGTGAAACACCTGGATGAAGCGGACACCGGACTCGGCCATGCGGCGAGCGGCGAGGCACATTTCGCCGAACGGGCGGGTGGTGTCGTGATCGAGGCCGTAGAGCTTACGGGTGGCCGCGTTTTCATCGCTGAAGCGCATGACGTCCGGAACGGCGGTCTGCATGCGGAAGGCAAGCTCGTAGGACTTGATGCGGGCCGTCATCGCCGAGTCGTCGGGGTACTGAACGGCCGAGATGCGGTTGAGTTCGTTGATCAGTTCAAATTCGCTTTGCTGCTCCTGGCGCGGCAGCTCGACAGCGGGCCTGGAATAGGGGAGCGGGTTGTCGGGCTTGACGGCGAGTTGCACGCCGTTGTGCTCCGGACCGAGGTAGGCTGCGCCATGCGCGCCGAGCCCACCGCAGCAGGTGTCGATGGGATCGCCAAGGACGACAAACTGCGGCAGGTTGTCGTTCAGTGAGCCCAGGCCGTAGTGGACCCAGGCGCCGATGGTGGGGAACTGGCCTTCGAGCGCGTGGCGGCCGGTGTGAAACTGCATCTGAGCGCCGTGGTTGTTGTCGGTGGTCCACATGGAGCGGACAACCGCGATATCGTCGATGCACTCGGAGACATTCGGCCACCAGTCGCTGACTTCGATGCCGCTCTGGCCGCGCTTCTTGAAGCCCGTCTGGAGCGGGTAGAGGAGGGAGTGGTTCTTGTGAAGGCCGGCAATCACTTCGCGCAGGTTCTTCTTGACCAACGGATTGTCGAGCGTGTGGCTATAGGGGCTATCGGGCAGGCTGCGTCCACCGTACTTGGTGAGTTCGGGCTTGGGATCGAACGTGTCCATGTGGCTGACGCCGCCGATCATGAACAGCCAGATGACACGTTTGGCCTTCGGCTGAAAATGCGGTTTCCCATCCGGGGGACGCCAGGCGGAGACCGTAGAAGCGCGGGCGACGCCGTCGCGATAGAGGAGCGAGCCAAGGGCCAGTCCGGTAAAGCCCATGCCGAAATCGGCGAGAAAACCACGGCGGGGAATGGGATGATACGGGCGCTTCATGGCATGTTCCTCGTTAGCGAATGGTCAGGAAGTCGTTGTGGTTGAGCAGGACGTGAATGAAATTGGCGCGGGCCCGGAGGCCGGAATCGGGCGCGGGCTTGAGCGAAGCGATCAATTCCGGCTGCCGGGCGAGAAAGCGCTGGGCGGCGGAGCGCTCTTGCGAGTCAGGCGGCCGGCCGAGGATGGTCTCGAAGGCGAGCCCGACAAAGGCGGCGGAGTCCGGGGCCTGTGCGTCGAGGCGTTTGGCGATGGTCTGCGCCTGCTGCTGGGCAATCGCGCTGTTGGCCATGGCGAGCGCCTGCTGCGGGACAACGCTTTCGTTGCGCATGTAGCACTCGACAGGATTGGGCGCATCGAACATCTTCAGGAACTCCATCTGGGTGTCGGGCGAATGGCTGAAGTAGATGCTGCGGCGCATCGATTCGAAGCCCTTGGTTTCGTCGATTTCCGGACCACCCATGGTGAAGTCAAGGCGTCCCGCAACGTGGAGGACGCTGTCGCGCACCACTTCCGCTTCCATACGGCGGGGATTCATCCGCCAGTAGAAGCGATTCTCGGGATCGGCGGCGAGGTTGGGATGATTCGCCTGGCCGGCGGTGGAGCGCATTCGATACGTGTTGCTGGTGACAATCAGCCGGTGGATGGCCTTCATGCTCCAGCCGGAGCGCATGAATTCGGTGGCGAGCCAGTCGAGCAGTTCCGGATGCGATGGCGGTTTTCCGTTGCGGCCGAAGTCGAAGACCGTGGGGACGAGGGCCGCGCCGAAGTGGCGAAGCCAGATGTGATTGACGGCAACGCGCGCGGTCAGCGGGTTTTCGGGCGAGCCGATCCAGCGGGCCAGCGCAGTGCGGCGGCCGGTGCTCTTGGTCGGATAGACCTTGCCCACCTGTGTGTAGCCCTCGGGCACCTGGGTGAGCGCAGCCTGGGCTACGGCGAGTTTCTTCTGCGCTTCGCCGACCTTCTTTTCGTCCGCCTTCTCCGAGGCGAGCACTTGTTGAAACTCGAGTTGCGCGCGGAAGACGTTTTCGCCGGCCTTGAGGATGCCAGCCTTCCGTTCGAGGGACCGGGCGGTGTTGGCCAGTTCCTCGTAGCGCGGGTCAGGTGGATCGTTGTAGCGCGCGACATCGGCGGCAATGCGCGCTTCCAGTGCGGGGATGGCGGCCTCAGCCGCGGCCAGCGTCTTCTGGGCCAGCGCCAGTTGATCAGCGGCCGCGCGCAGTTTGTCGAAGCCGGACTTGAGGTCGCCAGCGGCCAGTTCGCGTTCGAGGGTACTGTAACTTTCCTGCTGTTTGGCCAGGCCGGCCTGAGCGCGTTCGAGATCCGCTTTCGCTTGGGCGCGGAGGTCGTCGTGCACGAACGGCCGACGGTCCGGGTAATAGGCGGGAAGAGGCAGCGTGACCGGTTCGATCTTCACGGGCGCGCCGCCGAGCGCCTGGGGCGTCGCGGGGCCAAGAACGCGATCTTTGTCAGGCGACTGGATGTCACCACGGATCAGCAGGTAGGTGGGACGGTCCAGTTCGGCGTCGAAGATGCGGGAAAGACCGTCTTTGTCGGTGTCCACCTGGCCGCGCACGCGGTCGATGCGGACCTCATAGGGTTCGAAGTAGGCGCGGAGCCGGTAGTAATCTTCCTGCGAAATGGGATCGTACTTGTGGTCGTGGCAGCGGGCGCATTTCGCGGTCACGCCGAGGAATCCGAGGGCAGTGTGATCCACGGCATCTTGCAACCAGCCATGGCGATCGTACTTGGAGAAGTTGCGGGCGAGGAATCCCGTGGCACGGACGACAGAAGGATCATCCGGGGCGACCTCGTCGCCGGCCAGCATTTCGACGATCATGCGGTCGTAGGGCTTATCCTGATTGAGCGATTCGACAATCCAGTCGCGCCAGCGCCACATGAACTTGTGGCTGTTCCGGACGTCGTTCCCCCTGCGCCAGCCATACCAATCGCTATAGCGCCAGATGTCCATCCAGTGGCGGCCCCAGCGTTCCCCATAGCGGGGGTCGGAGAGCAGACTGTCGACGAGGGTCTCGTAGGCGCCGGAGGAAGAGTCGCTGACAAAGCGTCCTATTTCAGCCGGGGTGGGAGGCACGCCAATCAGATCGAGATAGAGGCGGCGAATGAGGGTGTGCTTGTCGGCTTCGGCGACTGGAGAAAGTTTGAGCTTCTCGTGGCGCACCACGACGAAGGCGTCGATGGGGTTCCGAACCCAAGCCGCATTGGGGGGACGAGGGGGATCGAGACGCTTGGGTTTTTGAAACGCCCAATGATCGGAGGAGGCAGGCGCGGTGGCGGCCGCTTTCGGGAGAGGCTGCTGCCAGGGAGCGTCGTGATTGATCCAGGAGGCGAGGATCTCCACTTCGGTATCGGAAAGTTTGGCGCCCTGTAGGGGCATATGCGGTTTGGCCGCGTGGGTGACTACCTTATAGAGGAGGCTGTCGGAGGCTTTGCCGGGGATAATGGCGGGTCCGCGGTCACCGCCGCGCAGGGCCATGGCACGGCTGGAGAGGTCGAGCCCCGACTGTTTGGAAGCGCCGGAGTGGCAGCCCACGCAGCGCTTCTCGAGGAGAGCCACCGCTGGTGGCTGTTGGGCAAACGCGGAACAAGCGATCGCGCCCAGCGCAAGGAAAAGCCGCCTCATGTACTCAATACTTTATACCGGTTTGGGGTACGAAACCAATTCCTTATCGGTTGGAGGCGGCAGCCCAGCGGTCGACAACGGTTTCGAGAACCTGAAGAGGCACTTGGCCGGTGCGCAGGACAAGGTTGTGGAACTGCTTGAGATCGAACCGCGGCCCCATGGCTCGGCGGGCCTTTTCGCGGAGTTCGACAATTTTGAGTTGGCCGATTTTGTAGGAGCAGGCTTGGCCCGGCCAGACGATGTAGCGGTCCACTTCCAACGGGGAGATGCCGTAGTCGATGGCTTGCTGGCGGGTCCAGCGCTTGCTGTGGAGGCCCGTATCGACTACCAGACGGCGGGCGCGAAACAGTTGGGAGGCGAGGTAGCCGAGTTGCCCCGTGAGATCGCCTTCAAACCAGTTGCTCTCAGCGGCCAGTTGTTCCGCATAAAGTCCCCAGCCTTCGGCGTAGGCGGAGAGGATTCCCAGCAACGAGTCGGTGCGGAAGCGGGGGAGTTCGGTGTTTTCCTGCTGCAAGGCGAGTTGGAAATGATGGCCGGGAACGGCTTCGTGGTAGGCGAGGGTGCGCATGTTGATCCGCGAGAACGTGGGACCGGGCAGGGGCGCCCAAAAGATACCGGGGCGTGAGCCATCGCGCGCCGGGAAGGTGTAATGAGCCGGCGTGTTGCGTTCGCGGTATTCAGGTATGCGGCGCACCTCGACGGGGGCTTTCGGACGGAGGTCAAAGAGCGGCGCGGAGCGCTTTTCGGCGTCGCGAATGAATTGGACGTAATCGGCCAGAACCTGGGAGCGGACTTCGGGCGAGTCGGGATAGATGAGCGCCGCCTGCGCCTGGTTGAAGTCGCGGAAGCCGAGTTTGCGGAGAACGTCGCCCATCTCCCGTTCCAGGCGAGCTACTTCCTTGAGACCGGTTTCGTGGATTTCTTCGGCCGTCATCGTGGTGGTAGTGAACCGGCGGAGATAGAACGCGTAGAGGTCCGCGCCGTTGGGGAACTTCCAGTAGCCGGCCTGGTCGGTGGACTTGGGAACTTGGGATTCCAGGAGGGCAATGACACGACGCCAGGCAGGGTAGACAGAGTCGCGGACGATGGCCTCGGCGGTGGACTTGAAGTCGCCGCGGACTCCGGGCGCGATGGAGGGGATTTTCTCCATGCGCTCGGCGAAAGTGGTAACCAGGAGGTTGGTGGCGGGGGAGGGTTCGATGAAGCGGTTCATCTGGGCAATGGTGGCCGTGAGGATGAAACGTGGTGGAAGCACACCCTTGGCAGCGCGCTTTCGGGCAAGTTGGATGCCCTGGTCCAGACGAGAGGCAATCAGACGCAGACGGGCGATGTAGTTTTCAGCATCCTGCCTGTTGCGAATGGGATGCGTTGTGGTCAGGGCGTCGGTGAGGGCGAGCTGGAGGCCGGCGAACTGGCGGAAGGGATAGGTGTAGTCGAGGTACGGCTCTTCGTCGATGATATTGCTGAGTTGCCATTCCATCGACGCGGCGGAGACGGCCTGGGTGGGAGTAAGCGACTTGCGGTCGAAGCGATTGAGTTCGGCGAGGCCCTTGCGGGCGAGGGCGATGCGCTGGCGGAGCGAGTCTTCGGTCAGGGGCGAGAACTCTCTGTCGAGGCGTTGCTGTTCGGCACCGGCGAAATATTGGGAGGCGGTGGCCAGGAGCGGGTCCTGACGAACCCATTCGGTGCTGAAGCGTGTAAAGAAGTCGTCGATGGGGGCCGCGGACAGGGATAGAGTGAGGAAAAGGAAGAGGAGGGGGAACATGCGGGAGAAAAGAAAATGGTTCCGAGTGACCCAATCGACAGCTTGTTCTCCAACCGGTTTGACCCGGTTTGAACGTGGCATCCAACGCGCCCGATCGGAATCTCTTTGCTCCGCTGCCAGCCCATTACGGCTAACAACTTCATTGCGCGAAGATCCTCAGCGTACTTTCGCTGGTAGGAGCCGAAAACGTGTTGCGGCCTTTCGCTCGCCGGCATCGACCATACCCTTACGGGCACTGCCGCAGCCGGGTCAAAGCTCCCGACCTACAGTCACGCCTTCGCACCTTTCTTCCACCTGACCGTTGACCGATGACTCCTGACGTTGGCACGGTGGCCCGTGCTTTCCGTCTCTCATCACCACCAGCCCGCATCAAGCAGAGCGTCGGGTGCGTCTCACGATTACTACCTTCCCGCTCCCCGTCAGGGTTTTTGAGGCCCTTTCGGCTCGTAGCGCTCGAGGCAGTCTCCGCAAGAGGCTCACCGATACGCCGCGTCCGTTCGCCCGTCGCTCCCCAGCAGTGCAGGAATTAGTGAAAACCCACTGAACACCACTGGATCAACGCTTCGGACTCGTTTCGCTTCGTCCGGCTCGCTGTTCCTTGAACCTCTCGGAACCATCTCCATCATGCGCCTGAAGGCGTTTTGGGTCAAGGAAAAAACGAATGTAAACAAGGTATTTCAACAGAAAATATCTTGTTTATTTTCAATATCTTACAGAGACTACTTGGTGGAAGCCCTGTGCATAAAACATCGACCCTCAACCTTGTTTTAATGTTAGGGCTGGGGTTGGGCGGGCTCTTCGCGGGTCTTGTCTTCCGAAAGGGGATCCGGAGTGTCGAAAGTAATGACAGCTTCGGCGCCAAACTTGCGATACATGCGGAATTCGACCTCATTCTTGATCAGAAGCTTGGCTTCGCGCATGCGCATCGTGTGTTTGAGGGGAAGAACGTAAGGTGCGCCGGCGATGTCGACGTTATCGTAGTCGAGTTCGATGGAGGCCTGGTTGATCGGGAAGGAGGCGGGCATCCCCTCGGCTTCCAACCGGATTCGGGCAACCGAGAGGTTGTCCCGGTCCACATAGATGAGGCCGCGATAACCGGGAACATATTGTAGAGAGCGCTGGTAATCGATGCGCCATTTAGACTTGGGCTGGCTGACCCGGTATTCGTAGACGTGGACGCGCCGGCCCCGCAAAGTGGCCCAACGCGTCCAGGTGAACTGGGCTTCGGTTTCCGGCTCGAAAATCTCGCGCATCATGGTGCCAAACTCACCGGAGGAAATCGATCCACCCAGTTTGTCGTAGGAGATGTCGGTGGGCTGATTATTCACCAAAACGACCTTGTAGTCTTCTTTCTGATCGAAGTACGACAGCTTGGTTGTCACGGTATCGAGACGTTGCCAGAATTCGAGTCCGCTGGGGTCGGCATAACGGCGAGTGACCTGGGTGCAGATGAAGTCAGGAAGCCGCTTGGTGTAATTGAGTGCGTAGTCGCGCACCTGGGCGATGATCTGGCGTTGTTCTTCAAGGCTGGGAGGGGGAATCGTCGGCGGCGCCGGGACGGGTTGCACCGGCGGCGGCGGGGCGAGAGACTTCGAAGCGTCGCGCAGGGCCTCCAGGGCTTCCAGCGTTCGGGGACCGACACCATAGGCTTGCAGGTCTTCCACCTGCCCAGCCGACAGTTGTTCACGCAGGGTGACTTTCTTCAGGTAGGCGGCCACCTTGCGGTCGTCGTGCTTCAGGTCGACGGAAGACTTGATGAAGGCGGTCAACTGTTTGACCGTCATTCGCATTTGAGCGGGGACTCCCAGGCACACCAGGAGCAGCAGCGCGGCGAGGCGAGTGCGCATATCCATTTACTATGATCGCGCAGACGCGGTGAGCGGGGCTTTCGTTGCTAGAAAGG
>JAEUQD010000100.1 GCA_016789925.1 Bryobacterales bacterium
TGCGGGCCACCAAGCAGTGGCAGGAAGCTCGCGATTCCTACCGGCAGTATGTCCAGATCACAGATTTCGACGCTTCCGTTCCCGAGAAGATCGGTTTCTATTTTCTGGGCAATCCCTTCACCCGCGCCTTTTCAAAGAAGCGCGCCACCCAAGAGCAGGTGTACCGGGACCAGCGCAACATCGGGTTTTTTGGACTGTGCGATTGCGAACAGCGTCTGGGTAATCTGAGCCGTGCCCATCAATATTGCCTGCGGGCGCTCAGCTACGATCCGGAGGACGCGTTCAGCTATTTCAAGATCGGCCGCATCAATCTCGACCGGTTTAACCAGACCACGCGCAAAGAAACCCTGATAGACGCGCAAGCCGCTTTTCAGAAGATGCTTGCGCTCAACTCCGATCTGGAAGAGTCGGCCTACGCGAAGAAGTACCTCGAAGCCATCAACGCCACGCTCAGCAAGATGGCCAGGCGCTAGGGCGATTTCGCGCAGCGGAATCCGATATTCCGATAGCCATACTGCGCCGGGAACGGCGAATAATCGGCGAGAGAAATCTGTTCCAGCGGCACATCGTAGGCGCCGCCACGGATCGCGTTGAACGTGTCGGAGGCCTTGGGCTTGCCCTTCAGTCCGGGCACCTGTTGGAGGGCGGCCAGAATGTCGGCTTCGGGCTGGTGCTGGGCGTCCACCCACTCCCAGACGTTACCCACCAGATTGATAGCCCCATACACAGTCGGCACATTCGCGAACGAGGTGACCGCCAGGACACCGCGCGGGTCGCCGTGGTCCGGATTATCCGCTACGTTGGCCAGCCGCCGGTCTAGCTGGTCGCCCCAGGGAAACTTGCGTCCGTCGCTGCCGCGGGCGGCTTTCTCCCATTCCAGTTCAGTGGGGAGGCGCTTGCCGGCCCAGCGGGCAAAGGCGACCGCATCGGCAATGGAAACATTCACCACCGGATCGTCGGGGCGGTTTTCGACAAAGCCTTGCGGTTTGGGATGATTCGTGGCTTTCACGAAATTGGCATAGGCCCCGTTGGACACTTCCGTCACGTCGATATAGAAGGCCGGAAGGTCCATGGGCTGATTGTCCTTGCCGACAAGCACGCGCCCAGCCGGAACGAGCACCATGTCACCGCTGTTCGGAAACGAAAGACGGTCGGGCATCTTCTGGGACGTAGAAGGGGTTGTTGCCGGTTCGGGACCACCCCGTGTCGCCACGACGACGCCGACAATCACGGCGACGGTAAGCAGCGCGGCCCCCACGCCAATCATCAACCCACGCCGGGACGGCGGCGGAGGCGGCAGTGCAACCGGCTCTTCGACCTGGACCTGCGGGGCGGTTGTCCTGGCCGGCGCAGCAGGCTGAATCACCTGCGTTTCCACGAGGCTGGCATCCACGGCCGGAGCGCGGGGCGGGGGAGGCGCACCGGGCGTGAGCAGGTGCTCGAGGTCGGCCGCTACTTCGGCAAATGACTGATAGCGTTGGGCCGGGTCTTTCATCATCGCCTTGCGGATCACCGCGGCGACCTCCGGAGGCACCCCGGTGGCCGCCAGCGCCGACCAGTCGGGTTCGCCGGTCAGAATGGCAGCCCAAAGCTCGTCCAGACGCTCCCGTTGAAATGGCCGCTGACCGGTGAGCATCTCGAAGAGCACCGCGCCGAACGCCCAGATGTCGACGCCGAAGGAGACGTCTTTCCCCAGCACCTGCTCAGGCGCCATGTAGTAGGCAGTGCCCTTGGTGAAGCCGGCTTGCGTACGGTTCCAGTCGGCGTGCTTGGCGATTCCGAAGTCCACCAGCTTGGCCTTGCCATAGCCGTCGATCTGGATGTTGGCCGGCTTGAGGTCGCGGTGGATGATCCCCTGCTTGTGAACGCACTCGAGCGCCCCGGCGACCTGCAGGGCGATTCGCAGCGCCTGCTTGCGGTCGGCGATCGCACCCCGCTTGATCTGCGACTGCAGGCTTTCGCCCCGCAGAAATTCCATGACGATGTAGGGCAGACCTTCGTAGTCGCCTTTGTCGTAGGTCGTCACGATATTGTCGTGCTGGCACTGGCACGCCAGGTTGACTTCGTCGATGAAGCTGCTGCGGGCCTCCGGGTCTTCCTGATTCTCTTCCTTGAGAATCTTGATCGCGACATCGCGCGGCAGTTCGGTGTCGCGTGCTCGATACACATCCGCCATCCCGCCGCCCAGATATTCCTCGCAGCGATAGCGTCCGACAAAGAAAGGGAGTCCCCGTGTACCAGTGGCCATGGCGCTTCTTGGAATCTCCAATTGTATCCGACCCGGACGCCGCAAGTACCTCCCTTTTCTCACTACCCCCAAAAGTCTTTGAAAAAGACCAAGAAACCAGTCATAATCGCGATTGCGCCGTCTTCGAGCTTGTTCCGGCGGGCAGCCCAGATTGGTGTTCCACCTTGACTCATTCCATTCACACCACACAACTCACCAGAGTGTTCACAAAATTACTCTTTCTTCTGCCCGCACTCTGTCTCGCCGGCGTGCTCTGCGTTCCTGCTGCCGCGCAGTCCTTGACGCACACCTCGAACTCCCCACTTCCGGCAGGCAGCATCACCGTGCCCTATTCGTTCACATTCACAGCAACTGGCGGCACACCGGGTTATACGTGGTCCATTACCGCCGGTACGGTCCCGAACCTGACATTGAACGCCGCCACCGGCGAGTTGAGTGGCACGCCGCTCACCTCCGGTGTGTTTCAGATTACGGTCACTGTGACGGACTCGGTGGCAACGTCGGCGGCCAAGAACTTCATTGTTCCCATAAACAGCGGTCCGCTCGAGATCACGACCCTTTCCCCGCTGCCCTCCGGCACGGTCGGCAGCCCCTATTCAACGACGCTCACCGCCCAAGGCGGCGCCGGACCGCGGACTTTTTCGGTAACCGGGGGTACTCCACCGACCGGCCTCACACTCAGTTCCGGGGGCATTCTCAGTGGTCTGCCTACGGTAGCCGGCCGCTTCTTCTTCGACGCTCACGTGCAGGATCTTTTTTCCTCGCAGGCGACAAAGACGCTGGGCGCGCTGATGATCGGCTGCCCTGTGGGCAGCGCGGCGGCAAACAGTCCTTATTCCTCGGCCGTGCAGATCGGACAGATCCCGGCGTTCACCAGTTTCGACATCTCCTCCGGGGTGCTGCCCAATGGCCTGAGTCTGAATCCCACCACAGGCGCGGTGACGGGTACGCCCACCCAAACCGGAGTGTTCCCAATCACGTACGTGGTCAACGACTCCGGTTTTGAAAGCAGTTGGTTTGCCAGTTGCTCCCTGACCGTGGCGCCGGCCATGACGCTCGCCTGCCCGGCCACATCGGGTACTGCAGGAAGCCCCTATTCCTCCAGTTTGGTGGCCGGGGGAGGCTTTCCGCCCTACTCCAATTTCGGACTCGCGATCGGGTCCGGACCGCTGCCGCCGGGCCTGACGATCAACGCCGCCACTGGAGCAATTGCCGGAACGCCGACGCAGACGGGAAACTTCCCGGTCACATTCACGGTTCGAGATTCCCTCAACCACACCACCACTTCCAGTTGCGCCATCAACATCTCCCCCCCTGCCCTGTCGCTGGCTTGCCCCGCCAACGCCGGCACGGTCGGGATTGCGTATTCCTCGGCGCCGGTTCCGTCGGGCGGAGTGGCGCCCTACTCGAACTTCACCGTCGAGGCCGGTTCCCTGCCCCCGGGCCTCGTTTTAAGCCCGGCTACCGGCGCGCTCACCGGCTCACCCACGGTAGCCGGAAACTTCCCGGTAACGCTCGGTGTCCGCGATTCCGTGAACACGCAAGCTACCGCGAGTTGCTCAATCAACATCTCCCCGCCCGCGCCCTCGCTGGCCTGTCCGGCCACCAACGCACAGGTGGGCAGCCCGTACTCGTCGGCGTTGGTGCCCAGCGGCGTTCCGCCTTTCACGAACTTCGCGGTCAACGCGGGCAGCCTGCCCCCGGGATTGCAACTCAACGCCGCCACAGGCCTCGTCTTCGGCAGCCCCACACAGCACGGCACATTCCAGACGGGCTTCGCGATGCGGGACGCCAACAATGTCCAGGCCACGACGGGATGCACGTTTACCGTCACCCCGGCGCCGCTGCTGCTGGGCTGCCCGTCCGGTTTCGCTTCGGCTCGTTCGAACTACGGCTCGACGGTCATGGGGATCGGAGGCGTAGCGCCTTACACGTTCACCCTCCTGACGGGCGCGTTGCCGGCCGGCCTCAACTTTAGCCCGGCCACCGGCGCGATCGCCGGGTTGCCCGATGCGCCGGGCGATTTCCCCATGCGATTCCGCGTGACCGACAGCACGCAGGCGACCGCGGAAAGCGACTGCCGCATCGTTGTCGACGCCCCGGCTACCAACCTCCGGGTGGTCGGTTCCTGCTCGAACATTCCTTTCCCGACGGGGTCGGCCATTCGGATTCCTCTCAACGCGACCGGTGGGGCGGGCGGTTACTCTTTCCGGATGCTGAGCCCCGCGTGGATGCGGCTGGAAGATAACCAGGGCGTCTTCACCGCCGTCGGAACTCCGCCCGGCCCGGGCACTTTCACTATTTCCGCGGTTGTCACCGACGATGAACAAAAGCAGGCTACCTTCAACTGCTCGATCCGTGTTCTTCCGCCGCTGGAACTCACCGCCAATTGCCCGGGAGCTCCGATCCCGGTCGGGACTCAGCTTTCGATTCCGATGTCGATTCTCGGCGGACAGCCGCCGTACACCTGGCGCTTGAGCGGCCCCGAGTGGCTGAAGCTGGCCGCGCAGTACGGCTCGGTGAATGAGCTGTTTGGAGCCCCACCAGCGCCTGGCAACGTCAGCTTCACGGTCACGGTGACCGACAGCATCAACTCCCGGACGGCGACGTTCAGTTGCAATATCATCGTGGCCGCGGCGAACCTGACGATCACCGCCACGCCCGGCTGCCCGGTGAACCGGATCAACGCGTTACAGCAATTTCAGCAGAGCTTTGTGGCCGCGGGCGGCGGCGACAACTTTAGCTGGAGCCTCTCGGGACCGCCCTGGCTGAGCCTGTCCAGGACGGTGGGCGGAGCCACCAGCATTGCGGGAACGGTGCCGGAATCGGGCGGGGTGTTTGCGTTCACAGTGACACTTCGCAACGCCAACGGGACCGCCGAGACCAGCTTCTCGTGCCAGTTGGACGCGATCCCGGCGTTGAACATTCGCGGCACGCTCCCGGGCTTCTTCACCCAGGGCCAGAGTTTCTCCCTCAACCTGGAAGGGGTGGGTGGACAACCTCCGTATCGCTGGAGTGTCAATGGACCTGGCTTCGTCTCGTTGAATCCCAACACCGGGGCATTGGTGGTGCTCGGAGGTACGCCGCCGACCACCGATCCGTTCTCCTGCTCGGTGACCCTCAGCGACGATGCCGGCTCCGTGCCAGCTACGTTCAATTGCTCCGCGCCGGTCCGCCTGCCCGCGTTGCGCGTCGACCCGCCGGCCGGCAGTTGCCCGGCCACGCCAGTCCTGCTCGGACAGCCCTTCTCGTCCACTCTCCGCGCGGTCGGCGGCGATGGCAACTACCGCTGGACGTTCCAGGGTCCGTCGTGGCTCTCCGCCAGTCCCCTGACGGGGCCGTCGGTGACCGTCTCCGGGACACCCGATCAACCCGGCAATTTCAACTTTGAGGTGGCGCTTGCCGACGGATTGGGCGCGGCCGCCGAGCCGTTCCGCTGCAATCTGGTGGTCGATCTGCCTGCCATCCCCACGATCTCGATTGTGGGACTGGCGCTGGGCGGCGATGTACTCCAGGAGGTCACGGTGGGTCTCCAGTTGGCGGCCCCGGCGCCGATCCGACTCGAAGCCGAAGTGGAGCTCAGTTTTGTGTCCGCCGGTTTCGGTGCGACGGATAACCCGCAGGTCCAGTTTGTCGAGCCCGGCGCTACGGCGGGCGGCCGCCGTTTCCGTTTCATCATCCTACCCGGCCAGACAACCACCAGCCTCGCCCGCATCCGTCCGGGGACTGTGACCGGCACGATTCGCGTGCGGCTGGTGAGTGTCATCGCCGCCGGACGCGAGGTTGTTGGCGCAGATAGCCCGGCGCGTGAGGCAGTTGTCCCGCGCCTGCGGCCGGTGATTACCGATTTTCAGTTCGCCAACGAATCCGAAACCGGCTTCACCCTGGTGATTACCGGCTACTCGACCCCGCGCGACATGATTTCGGGCCTCGTCACCTTTAGCGCCAGACAGGGGGCTACTTTAACCGGCCCCACGTCGTTTACCGTGCAGCTTTCGGATTTCTTCCGAACCTATTACAGCGGCGCTGCCTCGCAGATCGGCGGGAGCACATTTGTCCTCCGCATACCCGTCACCATCGAGGGAAATAAGAACGACATTGGCGCGGTTTCCGTCCGCCTGACGAATTCCGCCGGCGACTCCGATGCCGCAACGCGCAATCGCTAGCGTCCAAGCTGAGAAGCAGGGTGTCGAAATTTGTCGAAATGCTGGTGGACGGGGCTGCCGCAGCAATGCTTGTATTTGAGGTCGGAGCCGCAGGGACAGGGTTCGTTACGGCCGACCTTCTGGCTGCGGACCGGCTCGGGCTTTGCGGGCGGTGGGGCCGGAGGTTCCGGGGCGGTTTCGTTTCGCGGGGAGTCCGATTCCCCTGAAATCGTGTCGAATTCTGTCGATTCGGGGAGTTTCCAATCCTGTTTAAGGACGGCAAGGGCGGCCTTGAGGCGAACAGAGGGAGAAGCGTCGGGATTCGTGAGGATCTCCCGGATATTGTTGAGGGCGAGGCGGGTGAGGACCGCGAGTTGGGTCCGGAATTGGGTCTCGAACTCTTTTTTGGCAGACTGAGCGGAGAAAAGAAATGCGGGCTCCTTCAGCCAGTTGTGGAGGGTGGAGCGGTGGACCTGGAACTTCTCGGCGACGGCGGAGATGGAGAGTCCGAAGCCGATGGCGATGGCGGCGGCAGCTTGAATTGGAGTTAAATTGTTGTCGAATTCTGTCGAATTCGAAGAGGGGGACGAGTGGGCAAAGGTTGTCATAACGAGCCCAGGATGGAGGGTGGGTCGAAAAAGTCAGCGGGTGAGTTTTTGTAAACCGATAAAAAGATGGGAAAAATAAATTTCAATTTGTTGTGAACGCATTTTTTGGGGC
>JAEUQD010000475.1 GCA_016789925.1 Bryobacterales bacterium
CCATGCGACACAGGAGGTGGCCGCGGGCGAAACGTTTTTCGAATTCCGTCTGGACCACTTGGCCCACCCGCAGGAAGGGATCGGAGCGGTACGGCAGTTTCTCGCGCAAAATCCCGATTGCACGGTTTTGGCCACGTGCCGTCGCCATCAGAATCACGGACGCTTCAACGGCAGCATCGAAGAACAAATTGCCGTTCTGGATGCCGCTGTGGATGCGGGGGCGCGGGCGGTGGACGTGGAAATCGAGACTGCCGAGATCTCGCCGAGCCTGCTGGAGCCGCTACGGAACAAGGCGTGGGTGATCATTTCGTTCCACAACTTCTCGGGTACGCCGGCGATTGAACCGATTGTGCGGCGGATGTGTAAAGTACAAGCCGATGGCTACAAGATCGTCACGACGGCGCGCAAACCCTCTGACAACATGCGTGTGCTGTCAGCCGCGCGGAATCATGCCAAGACGCCGTTGATTCTGCTCGCCATGGGCGAAGTTGGGCTGCCGACGCGGATCCTTTCGCCCTCCTTTGGAGCGCTCTACACCTACGCAGCGCCGAACGCGGCCGAAGGAACCGCTCCCGGGCAACTGCCGGCGCGGCAATTGCGTAGTCTCTACCGGCTGGAGAAGTTTACAAAGGCGGCCAAGATCTATGGGGTTGTCGCCAGTCCGGTGCGCCATTCGATCTCTCCGGCCGTGCATAATCGGGCGTTCCAGTCGCGCCGGATCGATGCGGTCTACCTCCCGCTGCTGGTGCAGCCGGCGCAGTTGAAGGACTTTTTTCAACTGTCGAGCAATCTCCCCCTGGCCGGGTTCAGCGTAACGATCCCGCACAAGCAGCGGATTCTGCGGTACCTCGATATCGTGGACCCGCTGGCGCGGCGCATTGGCGCGGTGAACACGGTCTGGCGGAAAGCCGGCAAGTGGCGCGGCACCAACACGGACGTGGATGGCGTGCTCGCTCCGCTGAAGAAGAAGGTGACGCTCGCCAAGTCGTCGGTTCTGGTTGTGGGCAACGGGGGCGCGGCACGCGGTGCGGCCTTTGCGCTGTCGGACGCGGGCTCGAAGGTGTCGATTGTAGGCCGGAACCCCGACCGGGTTCGGGCGCTAGCGAAGGCGTGCGGGGCACAGCCGCTGCTGCGCGAGCAGATGGACTCGCAGCATTTTGATGTGCTGGTTCACTGCACCCCGATCGGGATGCACCCGCAGGCCAATGAGTGTTTCTTCCCGGACCGTGTTCCCGCCGATGTTGTTTTCGACATGGTTTACAACCCGGTAGAGACGATGTTGATCAGGCGCGCCCAAGAGCAGGGTTGCGAGGTGATCCCCGGACTTCAGATGTTCCTGGAGCAGGCGGCACAGCAATTCGAGACGTGGACGGGCGAAAGCGCGCCGCGGGCGGCCATGGAGAAGGCGGCAATCGAGGCGCTGGCCGCGCATCCCCAAAACGGAACAGCCGAATCCAATAACAACCACCGTTAGTGCGCTTTCTTTCTGCTTCAGTCCTCTCCTTCGGGCCTGGATTCCAAAACAAAGCAGCGTTTGCGGCCGTTGTCGACCGCCTGTCCCTGCCACTTCAGCACGTTGTTGACAGTGAGGCTGAGTTGCCGGTTCACGTCGTAGTCGAGTTTCAGGATGTCGCCGCACTCCAGGCGCAGAAGATCCTCGGTCCGGATGGTGGGCCCGGAGAGCTTCGCCTCCAGCCGGACGATCGAGGGTTGCAGCAGGCGCAGAACCCGCTGTTGCTCTTGTTCGGAGGACTCTGTCTTGCGCATGAGCCATTGAGAGTCGAATTTCTGGCGGAGCATCTTGACGACAATCGAGGGAATCCCGATGTTGATCATGCCGACGCTGTCGGCAATGCGAACCTCGAGGCTGACGGCGACGACGGCTTCGTTGGGTGCGAGGAGTTGTAGCATTTGGGGCTCAGTCTCACGCCCTTCAATGGTGAATTCAAAGCGCGCCACTCCCTCCCAGGCCACCTGCATATCGTGCAGGATCAAGCGGTAAACGCTTTCGAGGATGCTGTTCTCGATCTCCGTAATTTCGCGCTCGATGTGATGGGAACTGCCTTTTCCGGTGCCGCCGAGCAGGATCTCGATGATCGGAAAGACCAGCGAGGGATCCAGTTCGAGTACCGCGTTTCCTTCGAAGGGCTTCATCCCGAGGGACGTGATCACGCTGGGAGAGGGCAGGCACTGCACAAACTCGACAAAGGAGAGTTGCTCCACCGATACAAGGTTGACGGTGACGTAGGCGCGGAGGTAGGCCGAGAGGCTGGAGGCCAAGGACCGCGCGAAGTTGTCATGCAGCAACTGGATGGCCCGGAGTTGATCCTTGGCGATCCGGTCCGGGCGGCGGAAGTCATAGGCAAGAACATGTTGCGCTCCGGCGGTGTTCCGGCTTGTGTGCTCGAGGTTCCGGAAGACATTGTCGATCTCTTCCTGGGAGAGAACACGGTCGATGGGCACACTTTGTTATCGGTAGAGGGGGCGAAAGAGTTTATGGGGTTCTTACAATAGGGGAAGTGGATCGCTTCCTCATTCAGAACTTCGGCTGCCGGGCGACGCAGGCGGATGGTACGGCCCTGACGTCAGCGCTGGCGCAGCGTGGGTACGCTGAAGCGGAGTCGACCGCGCAGGCTGATGTTGTGATTCTCAATACATGTACGGTCACTTCGGCCGCCGATGACGACGTCCGCCAAACGGTTCGGCGCGTGCATCGGGAGAACCCACAGGCCCGCATTCTGGTGACCGGATGCTACGCCCAACGCGCCCCCGAGGAACTGGCCAGGATGCCGGGCGTACGTTGGGTGGTCGGCAATTCCCACAAGGTTGAGATTCCTGACATTCTTGACTTGCCTGAATCTCCCGTGGACTTTCATGGCGAGATCCGGGTTGGCGATATACGCGCTCAACTGGACTTTGTTTCGGCGCCGGTTGAGGATGGTGGCGACCGGAGCCGGCCAAATCTGAAGATCCAAGACGGTTGTAACAACGTCTGCAGCTTCTGTATCATCCCGTCGGTCCGGGGCCGCTCGCGGAGCGCCTCGCCGGAACAGGTCGTCCAGGAAGTACGGCACCTCGCCGAGCGCTATCGCGAAGTCGTGCTAAGCGGAATCAATCTCGGCCGCTGGGGGCGCGATGTGCACCGGCCGCAGCCGTACCGGCTGGCCGGCCTGATTCGCCGCCTGTTGAAGGAAACGCCGATTGACCGGCTGCGGCTGAGTTCCGTTGAACCGATGGACTTCTCGGATGAGTTGCTGGAGCTTATGGCTGCGTCGCCACGGATTGCGCCGCATGTCCATGCCCCACTTCAGTCCGGCGCCGACTCCGTGCTAAAGCGGATGAAGAGGCGATATCGCACGCGGCACTACGCCGACCGGATTCTCCAGGCGCGCCGGTTGATGCCGGACGCCGCCATCGGCGCCGACGTGATGGTTGGGTTTCCAGGTGAAACCGATACGGAGTTTGAAGAGACGCGACACTTTATTGAGTCGCTGCCGTTCACCTATCTGCATGTGTTTACCTACTCCGAACGGCCCGGTACGCCTGCCGCCGCCGCGCCGCAGATTCCGATACCGGTGCGCAAGGAACGGAACCGGGTGCTTCGGGAACTGGCAGCGCGCAAGAACGAGGAATTCCGGCGCGGGTTTGTCGGCCGCCGGTTGTCGGTTGTGACGCTCGATCGTCCTCTGACGGCGCTCAGCGATAATTACCTCCCGGTCGATTTAGTAACTTCTCGCGGTGCGAATCAAATCATTTCCGTCGAAGTAGGGTCTCTCTCGGCAAAGGGGCTCCGCGAAGACAGTCCTTTCCTCGTGCTGCGCTGATCCAGGAACGGCAGGAACGGTAGAGCGGTTGCGGACGGCTGCAGAAGAAGCTACGATAATAGAGTTGCACCGTTAGCGCCCGTAGCTCAGTTGGATAGAGCGTTTGGCTACGAACCAAAAGGTCGCACGTTCGAGTCGTGCCGGGCGCGCCATCTCCAGGGCATTCGCCCAAAATAACTTCAAATTCGACTCAAATCCGGCGGCGAGATAGAGATTCGCGGAACGTGCTAAACTATGGTAATCAATGAAAAAGATTGCCGTTCAGTTTACCGTCGAAGAACTGCAAGCTCTGCTCACGTTGGCCGATAACCAGTTGTTTCGGATGAAATTCATCGATCCGAAAATTCCGGGGTACCGGAACCGGCCCGATGAGTTGCGCGCTGCGCAATCGGCTGTTCAAACCCTTCAGGAAAGCCTGAACAAGGAGAAAGGCCGCGTCCCAAAAACACAGGGCGGGGCAGCTCTCCAACTAGTACCTAAGGGCTGACCCCGCCTAGCGCCGGGCGACGCGCAAGACTCGGGGTAGCGCGGCGAGATTGATTGGAAGAGTGCCGAGTGCTTCCCCATCCACTTCGATGGACGTGAGGTCGGGCGAAGCTGCGGTCAGACGGGCCGCACGATGGTGGTCCACCTTGGGGTGGACGTACAGATTCTCCGAATACAGCACAGGAAGATCCTTCGCCAGCACCCAGGCGCGGAGCTGATGGATGACGGTGACCTCAAAAAGTCCGTCATCGAGCTGCGACTGCGGGCAGACGTGCATGCCGCCGCCATGGTAGCGGCCGATGCCGATGGCGATATTGGTGATCCGGGACTCCGGAAGGGTTTTTCCGTCGAGGGTGAGCGTCGCTCGCTTGGGGCGATAGGTGAGAAAGACCTTGGCAGTGGCGTACTGAAAGGCGGCTTTCCCGCTGAGGCGCGAGAAGACGTTCTTTGAGGCGAGAGCAACTTCCCCTCCCATTCCGAAACTCACCACATTGTTGAACAAGCGCGTCTCCTGCGTGCCGTGGTGCGCCTGATAGGTAATCTGGCCAAGGTCGATGGGAGAGAAGGGCCCCTCGGCGTGAGCGAGGTCGAGGGCGTCTTTGAGATCGCGAATACCGAGCGAGCGCTGATAGTCGGAGCCCGTGCCCAAAGGGAGGACGGCGAGGGTGCAGTTGGCCGAGATCGGGCGGAGGTCAGAGTCGAGCCAGCCGTTGATGACTTCGTGGGCGGTTCCATCGCCGCCGACGGCGAGGATGCGGTCGTAGCCTTGCGCCAGAAGCTGGCGCGCGAGCTGGGTGGCGTGGTTTGGTCCCTGCGTGAAGTGGACGTCCATGTGGTCGAACTGGTGGGCGATTTCGGGCCAGAGCTTTCCCGTGCGTCCGGCGGCGGAGTGGGGATTGACGATGGCGGCGAGCTTCATGCGGATGGGCGGAGGTCGCGGATGGTGTCGCGAAGCGTTTCCTTGGGGTCGCGCGGAGAGAAATCGAGTTCGCGGCGGGCCTTTGACGAGTCGCAGTACCAGAAACAGCCGGCCATCTCGATGGTAGCGTCGTCGATATCAAAGCGGCGTCCCAGCAGGGGCATCACTTTGCGGAGGACGGGAGCGGCGAGCAGGGACAGCCACGTGGGTGATTTCATGCGAGGCGTGGGCACGCCGGAGAGTTCGGTGACAGCCTGGGCCAATTGAGCGAAGTCCCAGTTGGCGGCGCCGAGCAGGTAGCGCTCGCCGGGGCGCCCCTGGCGGAGCGCAGCGATCGCGGCCGTCGCGGTGTCGCGGGCGTCGACGAAACAGAGGCCGCCGGTGGGCAGCGAGAGAATTTCGCGGTTGAGCAGCGCTGCTATGTCGCCGGTGGAGGAACGGCGCGTGTCGCCTGGGCCGAGTAGGAGGGCGGGGTTGATGACGGTCACGAAGGGGTAGGAGAGCGCGAGTTTTTCGGCGGCGATCTTGGTGCGGTAGTAGGGCCAGTGGACGGCAAGGTCGTCCTTGTAAGGAGCGTCTTCGGTGTGAAGAACGGGGCGGCGGCTGATGGCGATGGTGCCGGAAGAACTGGCATGAACCAGCCTGGCGACGCCGCTGCGCGCGGCAGCGTCACAAACGTGGCGCGTGCCATCGACATGGACTTGGGCCAGCAGCGGGGCGTCGGCGGGATTGCGGGAGACCATGCCGGCCAGATGGAAGACGGCGTCGACGCCTTGGACGGCGCGGTCGACGTCGGCCGGAACGGTGACATCGCCGCGGACGACCTCGACCGGGGCGGGGAAGTCCGCCTGGCCACGGCAGAGGACGCGCACCGCGAACCCGGCGTCGAGGAGTTGGGCGACCAGGTGACGCCCGAGAAACCCGGTGGCTCCGGTGACGAGAACAGGCTTCATTCGGGCGCCTTCAGGTCGAGGATCCGCCAACTGCGGTTGAGGGCGATGCGACGGAGCTTGGCGGACGGGTTGACCGCCGTGGGGTTTCCAGCCGCTTCGAGCATGGGGAGGTCCGAGGCGGAGTCGGAGTAGGCGCGGCAGTGGCTGGTGCTGGCGTCCATTTCCGTGATGATGGCTTTCATGGCGCGCACCTTTTCGGCCTCGGCGACAATCGGCGCGACCAGCTGCCCGGTGGCGATGCCGTTTTCAAAGACGAGACGGTTGGAGACGACGCGGTCGAAGTGGAGGCGCTCGGCCAGAGGCTGGACCGCGAAGTCCAGGGACCCGGTAAGGAGGACCGTGAAGAAGCCGTCCCGGCGGTTTTTCTCGACCAGCAAGGGGGCGCCGGGGTAGAGCGCCGGCTGGAGGAGTTGGCGGAACATTTGGGGAGCGTTTTCGACGAGCCAGGACTGGTGAAAGCCGGCGTAGTGACGGAAAAAAGCCTCGTTGAAGCGCCGGCGGGACCGGAACTCGAGCCAGCCGAGCCGCGGCAAGTCGAGGGCGAGCCGAAGGCGGCGTTTGAAGTCGCCCGAGGCACGGGCATACCAGTCGTATTGGTGAACGACGTTCGAGGACACGAGGGTCCCGTCGAGATCGAAGAAAGCGATTTTGGCGGCCACGCTAGTGGGAGCCCGCTCCCGCGGCGATGGTCTGGAAGTTCTTCTTGTGACGCCAGGCGACAAAGGCGAGCAGCAGGACGCCAAGCAAGGCCATCTGCGTGGATTGCAGAAAGAGGAGGACTACAAACAGGACGGAGGCGGACAGGGAGGCGATGGTGCCGCGTTCGGTCCACTTCAGCTTGCCGCCGATGAGACGGAGCACGATGTAGAGGCCAACGCAGGGAAGCAGCGCCTTCGGATAGAGGTAAAGCATGACGCCGGCCGAGGTCGCAATGCCTTTGCCTCCGTTGAATTTGAGGAAAGGCGAGAAGCAATGGCCGATGACAGCAGCCATGCCGAAAATCCAGCCGGTGACTTCGCTGGTCGCGAAGAGAACCATGGGCAGGACGCCTTTGCCGGCGTCGCCGATGAGGCAGAAGATCGAACGCCACTTGCTATAGCGGAGCACGTTGTTGAAGCCGGGGTTGCCCGAACCGTATTTCAGGATGTCGATGCCGGTGCCCCACATGGCGATGACAGCGAAGGGGCTGGAACCGAGACAGAACGAGATGACGATCTGGAGGGCGAGCGTGGGCGTGAACTCAGGCATAGATTCCGGCGATGGCGTGACGGACGCGGGCGCGAAGGTCGGCGACGGCGGCGCCGCTGGTGGGGATGCGTTCGCCGACACGGAAAAAGAGCTTGTTGCGGATGATCTGCATGCCGAAGGGGAGCAGGTTGGCGCCGGCGGACTGAGCGGCTTCAATGGCGCGCAGGTGGTAGCGGCAGCGGGAAACCGGGGTGCCGAGAATGGAATCCGGGAAGAGAATCACGGCCTTCTCGGCGGCCAGGGCACGGCGGATCTCGTCCGGAGTGCGAACCACGAGGGGTTCCACGAGCCGGGCGGCCCAGGGCGGGAGATGCAGCAGACTTTCTTCACCGGCGAGGACGGCGGGACCTTCCACCAGCGATAGCACGGAGAGAGGGTCGCGCCAGTTGCAGCGGTTGGAAACGATGACGACGGGGCCGCGCATCTGGGTGCCTTCGGGGGTGGGCCGCCAGCCGAGGGTCGAGAGAACGGCGCTGGCTCCCGACTGCGGGTCAGCGCCCGTAAGGCGGTAGAGGAAGGCAACGAAACGGGCGGCCAGGGTGAGGGTGGAATCCTTGATCGAGGCGGCGGCGTGACGAAGGCCCCGAGAGAGGAGCGCGGTGAAGTTCCCGGCCCAGAGGCTGGTGATCTGGCTGGATGGACTGGGCGGTTGCCCGCCCAACAGACCCTGGGTCAGCAGTTGCGCCGTAGTCGATCGGCGCAGTTTGCCATTCGCCGTTCGCGGGAGGGTGCCCGGGGGGATGAGAAGAACCTGGTCTGGGGTGAAGCCAAGAGCGGCAATCGCGGATTGGCGAACGGCGTTTTCAGTACGAGCGCGTTCGCGAAGATTGTGCGCCGTGGTTTCCGCGACGACGGCGAGGAGTTCGCTGCCGGTGGTGGGGTCCGGGCGGCCGATGACCGCGACAGAGTTTGCGCGAACGCCGGGGACGGCGGCGATGGTTTCTTCGATGGGCTCGGGGGCGATCTGGTGGCCCTGACGGAGGATCACATCTTTGGAACGGCCGGCGATGTGGAGTTCGTTCTCGATGCGGAAGGCGAGGTCGCCCGAATCGAGCCAGGCGTCGCGATCGGGGACTGGGTGGGTGAGGTAGCCGCGGCAGGCAGACGCGCCCCGGAACTGGAGGCGGCCGATCTGGCCATCGGGGACGGGCTGGCCATGATGGTCGACGAGGCGGACTTCGGTGCCGGCTAAGGGCTGGCCGACGGAGTAGTGGCCGTTCCGGATCACTGGCGCGCGGCCTGGGGGCGCGATGGAGAGAGCGACGGAGTTCTCAGACAGACCGTAAGCCGGGGTGATGGCATGCGGATTGAACCCGACGCGGCCAAATCGCTGAGAGAAGCGGGTAACGGTGGAGGGCAGGATGGCCTCGCCGGCGTTGATGGCGATGC
>JAEUQD010000213.1 GCA_016789925.1 Bryobacterales bacterium
CGATCCCAACCAGCGGACTGACATGCTCATAGATGCCGGGAAAGATCACACCGAAGAGGGTCCACGGTCGCAGGCTGTACTGTTGGTGAATCCAATAGGGCACGCGGTCGGTATGCCCGACCGGATTCTCTAATCCCACCCAACGGTAGGCGTGTTTGGAGTATTCCCAGGCGGGTAGCGCTTGCGCGGCCGCGACCAGTCCGGCAATGACGAAGAAGAGTACGGCCGCCGCCAGCACACGTTTGGAGAACCCGCCCCAGAGCCAAACACCCGCCGCCATAAGTCCCAGATAAATAGGCACTTGGTGGTGGCCGGCGAGGAATGCCATTCCCAGGCAAACACCACCCAGCGCTGCACTGCCCCAAATCGCCCGCCCTTCCAGCGAGCGCATGACAAACAAGAGGATAAGGGGAGCCCAAACCGCGCCGTTCACCATCTGCGGCCAGTCGATTTGCCCGACGTAAGCGCCAATGGCGAAGATGACACCACCAATCGCCGAAGCAGCACGCCGGTACCCCCAATCCCGAAACAGGAGGTATGCAAAGAACGCAGCCAGAAACCGAATCAAAACATAGTAGGCATTGAGCCAGCGTTCGTCGATCCAGCCGCTGCGCGTGGGCATCAGGAACAAGAGCCAGTTCAACGGATAAGCGGTCCCCGGTTGAGCTTGGGCCAGCAACGGCTGGCCTCCATGGCTATAGGGGTCCCACAAAGGAATGCGGCCCTGCTGGATCTCGCCCACCTGCATCTGATACCAAGGCAGGACCTGCCGGGCCAAGTCCGGGCTCTCCAACCAGGTGTACTGGCCGGACAGCGTCAGCCGCCAGTGGAAACCAATCAGAACCAGCAGAATCAGCAGCACGGTTGCCACGCCGCGCCAGGAATGGTTCCTGACGGCCAGACTGGTGCTTTTCAGCCACTTCCACACCCTGCCATCTTACAGGTCTTCCCTTCTCTATCAAAGGGTTGGCCCTCTGGCCCCTGAAATGCACCTCCAGAAGTGGATTTGAGGTGACTGCCATGAAAGCCAAACTGCTGTGTGCGTTGTTGCTGGTAGCGGCGATGCCCCTGGTCGCGCAAGACGAGGACCAGGAAGACCGGCCCGGCCGTGGCGTCGCCCGCATCAGTTTGATTAACGGTGACGTCTCGGTCCGCCGGGGAGACACCGGCGATTGGACTGCGGCGGCGATCAACGCGCCTCTCGTGGTGGAGGATCGCGTTCTCACCGGCGCGGGCTCGCGCGCCGAACTCCAGTTCGACTACGCGAACATGGTCCGTATTGCCTCCGGTTCTGAGGTTCGTCTGGCGGAACTTGAGCAGTCTCGCTATATCCTCCAGCTCGCCAGCGGCACAGTGACCTTCCGTGTCCTGCGAGACTCCAACGCGGACGTCGAAATCTCGACGCCATCCATCGCTGTGCGCCCGGCCAAGCGCGGCATTTACCGTGTCACCGTGACGCCGGAAGGCAACACCGAGGTGACCGTGCGGTCCGGCGAGGCTGAGATCTTCACGCCGAAGGGCGCCCAGCGCCTTCGCTCTGGCCGCACCATGCTCGCCCGTGGCCCCGTGTCCGACCCCGAATTCCAACTGGTCAATGCAGCCAGAGAGGACGACTGGGACCAGTGGAACGAGCGGCGCGACCGTGACCTCGACCGGTCCAACTCCTACCGTTATGTCAGCCGTGACATCTACGGCGCGGAAGACCTGGACCCCTATGGCCGCTGGGTGAATGTCCCTCCCTACGGCTGGGTCTGGTCGCCTCAGGTGGCCGCCGGCTGGGCCCCCTACCGGGCGGGCCGCTGGGCTTGGATCGACTGGTATGGCTGGAGCTGGGTCAGCTACGACCCTTGGGGTTGGGCACCCTACCACTATGGACGCTGGTTCTATAACGCTCCCTTCGGCTGGTGCTGGTGGCCCGGCGGCGTTGGCTCGCGCCACTACTGGCGGCCGGCCCTGGTCGGATTCTTCGGCTGGGGTGGCGGCGGCTTTGGCGTGGGTGTCGGATTCGGCGGTGGTTTTGGCCGGATCGGCTGGTGCCCGCTGGCGCCCTACGAGCGGTACCGCCCGTGGTACGGGTCCCGCTATTACGGCGGATTCCGTAACGGCGGCTACGTCGACAACTCGGTGAACATCGTCAACAACGTCAACATTACCAACGTCTACCGGAACGCGCGAGTGCGCGATTCCATGACGATCGTCAATGGCGACGATTTCCGCGCCGGCCGTGCAGGCCGCTTGCAGAACCTCTCCGACAACGACTTGCGCCGCGCGTCGATGGTCCAGGGCCAAGTCCCGATGGTCCCGGGACGGGAAAGCCTGCGGCTGGCGGACCGCGACCCAGGCCGGACGAATCTGACGGCGTCGACGAACGATCGGTTCTACAGCCGGCGCGAACCGTCGCGGATCGACCGGGTGTCGTTTGACGACCAGCGCCGTGGCATGGAGCAGGTGGCGCGCCGGAGCTTTGGCGAAGAGCAAGGCCGTGCCATGCGCAGCGAGACCGGAGGGTCTGGCCGCACTGCCGAGACCAATGCCGGCAACGGTGGCTGGCGCCGCATCGGCGAAGGTTCGCGGTCAGCGGAGTCGCCCGCCCGGAATGCCGATCAGGTGACCCGGCAGGCCAATGAAAGCGAGCGTGGCGGCTGGCGCCGCTTTGGCGAGCCCTCGCGATCAAATGCTGAAGGCGCTGTCAGACAGAACGAGCCCGCCATGACGCGCGGGAGCGAATCGAGGACAGGAGGCCGCAACACAGAATCCGGCCGTGACGGCTGGCGCACGTTCGGCGAACCGTCGCAGACTCGGCAGGCTGAGTCTTCGGTGCGGGAAAAGGAACGAGGCGGACGCAGCAGTGCGCCCGACAGCGGCTCCGGGTGGCGTCGCTGGAACGATGCCACGCCCGCGGAAACACGCTCGAACGAATCCGGTGGAGGCCGGAGTGTCGAAAGCGGCAGCCGCCGCTCGGAGTTCTCGACCCGGAGCGAATCGCCCCGTGGGGCGAGCCGGTCGGAAGAGTCCGTTCGGATTGCTCCGCCGATCGTTCGCGAGCGGAACACGCGGACTTATGACGAAGGCTTCGGCCGGTCGTCCGGCATGTCCGGCGCCACGCGGAGCGGTGGCGAATTCGGCGGCCGTCGCAGCGAGTCGATGAGCGCCCCAACCATCCGTGGCGGTGGCAGCGAAATGCGCGGCTCCGCCCCCAGTGTGCGCAGCGGCGGTGGCGAAATGCGCGGCGGAGGCGGTGGCGGCATGACCCGTAGCTCCGGTGGCGGCGGTGGTAGCGTTCACTCCGGTGGTGGCGGTGGTGGCCGCAGCGGTGGCGGTGGAGGTCGCGGACGCTAATCTCCCGTCTAAGGTCCTTTTTTCCCTCTATGCCCGGTTTCGCCTTAGGCAAACCGGGCTTTTTTTTGAATAATTTACGGAAACGTGAACGATATGTCACGCGTCTGCAACGGTAGGCCTGCTACTGTGCGGGTCGAGGGAGGTGCCCATGGGAACACCACGACGGCGGCAGCGGCGATCGCTTCTGCGGCGTAAACGGAACGTTCGCCGCCGCGCGGCCCGCTAGTTCCTTTCCGCCAAGTCCTCTCGACGGAACTTCCGGCTACACTGAGTAGATACTCAAATGCGGCAAGTTTTCACCGAGCGGGACATTCCCGAATCTGGCGAATTGCGCGTGACGGCGGGTACGCTGTTTACTCCGTCGGCGCGCGATGCCGCCCGGGATCGGGGCATCCGAATCGTCGAATTCCAGCCTGGAGAGTTGCCGGGACTCGCACCCCCGGAGAAGACCGTGGCCATTGGGGCCGACCACGGCGGCTATCGTCTCAAACAATACCTGCTTCCGATCTTCAGTGAGCTACGCCTGTCGGTGCGTGACGTTGGGGTGTTTGAAGAAAAACCTGTTGATTATCCCGACATCGCCGCGCAAGTGGCCGGGCTGGTCGCGGAAGGCAAAGCCGCCCGCGGCGTCATTATCGACGGCGCAGGTATTGGCTCGGCGATGGCGGCCAACAAGGTCACCGGGATTCGCGCCGCCCTTTGCTACGACGTCGCCTCTGCACGGAACAGCCGCGAACACAATGACGCCAACGTCCTAACGCTCGGGGGACGCCTGCTCACTGAGACGCAGGCGGAAACGGTGCTGCGCACTTGGCTGGCCACACCGTTCAGCGGCGGCAGACATCAGGCGCGCGTTGATAAGATCATGGCCTTGGAGGCAAAGACTCGCCCATGAGCCCCGCGGAACTCGACCGGTTGGTCGCCGAGATCGGCGAACAGATTCTGGCGCGGCTCGACATGCCGCGCGCGGTTAAGGGCGAGGGCCTCAACATTCCCGACCTCGTCTGTCCGGGGTGTGTACAACGATGCGCACAGACGTGCCACAAGAAGACCGCTGAGATCGTCAGCGCCGGCGCGGACCGTGTGTCCGCCTCCGAGCGCCTGACCAAGGTTGACCCGCAAATCGCCCGGCTCATTGATCACACGCTCCTCAAACCCGAAGCCACGAGCGCTGAAATCGACGAACTTTGCAAGCAGGCGCTCAAGTATCAGTTCGCCAGCGTCTGCGTAAACCCGTTCTGGGTTCCCAGGGCAGCCACGTTGCTCGCCGGCTCCCCGGTCAAGGTCTGCACGGTGGTTGGCTTTCCGCTAGGCGCTACGACCACCGAGGCTAAGCGCGGCGAAACACTCTCCGCTCTCCGCTGCGGAGCCCAGGAAATCGACATGGTGATCAACATCGGCGCACTGCGCTCGGGCGACCTCGAGGCCGTCAAGGCCGACATCGCGACGGTCGTGGAAGTGGCCCATGCGGCGCACGCTCTGGTCAAGGTGATCCTCGAAACGGCTTTGCTCGATACCGGGCAGAAGACGATCGCCTGCCAAATCGCCAAGGCCGCCAATGCGGATTTTGTGAAGACC
Source organism: Bryobacterales bacterium (assembly GCA_016789925.1). Taxonomy (GTDB): domain Bacteria; phylum Acidobacteriota; class Terriglobia; order Bryobacterales; family Bryobacteraceae; genus JADLDI01. The sequence continues at coordinate 4,918 of JAEUQD010000213.1, forward strand.
TCGACCGGGTTCTCCAAACATGGCGCTACGGTCGAAGACGTGGCGCTGATGCGACGCACCGTCGGCGCGCAAATGGGTGTCAAGGCAGCCGGGGGCATCCGCTCGCTGGACGACCTCAAGCAGATGGCGGCGGCAGGAGCCACGCGAATTGGAGCCTCGGCCAGTGTGAAAATCATGGAAGCAGCCGCGGTTTCCCCCGATGCCTACTGAAACCCGGTCCGAACGGCCCTTTCAGGACCGCAGCGAGTTACTCGACTTCCTCCTGGAAGTGGCGACCGCAACCACCTCCACTCTCGACCTCGAAGGCCTGTTGAAGACGCTGGCCCAACTGGTGCGAACGGTGGTGCGTTTCGACCTGCTGGCCATACTGCTCTACTCTGAGCGGCGCGGCGGTCTCGCCGTGCGTTACTCCATCGGCTACAACCCGGACACGATCCGGGACCTCGTGATTCCCCTGGATGAAGGCCTTACCGGGCTGGTAGCCACCACCCGAAGCCCGGTGTTCGTGGGCGATGTGAAGGCCGACC
>JAEUQD010000256.1 GCA_016789925.1 Bryobacterales bacterium
GGCGGCGGACCTCGCAATCCAAACCCTGTCGGCGATTGTTGCCGATCCCTCCCTGACCGCCCGAGAACCGGGGAGCGGCGCGCTCGCGGTGGCCATCCCCGGAGGGCAGCGGCTCTTCCACGCGCGGCCTGCTCTGCCCAAGGAAGCCGCCGCCGGCCTTTTTTCCGCCGCTGAGCAGTTGGAAATTCGTGAGAACAACACTGCCGCCGCAGTGGACGCGTATCGCCGGCTGGCGCGCACGCACGACCAGACTGTTCGCGCAGGCGCGCTGTTGAGGCTGGCGCGGACGCTTCGGAATTCGAAGAATGCGGGCGATGCGCTGCAAGTCTACGACGAGCTTGAAACCCTCGAGACTGCCGGCGCCGGTGGACTGCCTGCGCCCGCGGCGGCGCTTTGGGGCCGCTGTACCCTTCTCGAAGCCATGGGCCGCAAGCAGGACTTGCGCGAAGCCGCCACGCGGCTGCGCGCCAGTCTCGACAAGGGCAGGTGGCCGCTGACACGATCGGACTACGAGGCGTTCGCCGCCGAAGCGGAGAGATGGACCGGCCTCGCGCGGCCAAAGGATCTCGAGTTGCTGACCGGTGTTGTGAATGAACTCGAAACAGCGGCTGCCACGACGGAGGAGCCGGTCTACGGAGCCCGCCTCGTGCGCGCCTCCGGCGTTCCGGTCACCCTGGTGTGGCGCCGGACGCGAGAGGGGTTCGCCGTGTTCGCGGCGACGCCTGCCTACGTTGCACGCGAGTGGCTGCCGCGCGCCGGGCGTACGGTCTGGCTGAAGGACGAAGCCGGGGCGGACCTCACCCAGCCCGTTGGGCCCGAGCCGGTCCTGCGGTACCCTGGCCAAACTCGCCTGCCGTGGACGGTGGCCGTGGCGACTCCCCCACCCGCGCCGGAGTTGGCCACGCGGACCCGCCTGTTGCTCTTGCTCCTGCTGGCCGTCGGCGTGTTTTCGGTGGCCGGCGGCTACGTCGTGCTGCGGGCCTTGCTGAAGGAGTTCGCGCTCGCCCGGATGCAGGAGGATTTCGTGGCCGCGGTTTCGCACGAGTTCCGCACGCCGCTCACCACGCTCGTCCAGATCAGCGAATCGCTCGAAGACGGTCGCGTCGCGAACGAACAGCATCGCAACGCCTACTACCGGTCGCTCAGCCAGTCCGCCCGGCGGCTCCAGCGCCTGGTCGAGGACCTGCTCGATTTCCGCCGGATGCAGTCGGGAGCGGTGGAATACCGCAAGGCGCCGCTCAATGCGAGCGAACTGGCGCGAGATGTCGTCGCGGGCTTTCAGCGCGAAGTGGATGAGCAGGGTTTCCGGATCGATGTGCGGCAGTGCGCCGAAGCGCATGTGGTGGCCGACAGCGCCGCGCTCGGCCGCGCGCTCTGGAACCTGCTCGACAATGCCGTGAAGTACTCGGGCGCCAGCCGCACCATTGAAGTCGCCGTCGAGTGTGGACAACGCGACGTCGGGATTTCGGTGCGGGATCGGGGAATCGGCATTCAGCCGGAAGAGCAGGCCAGGGTGTTCGGCAAATTCTACCGCGGCGGCGAGGCGCGGAAAGCCGGAATCCGGGGAACCGGCATCGGCCTGGCCATGGTCCGGCAGATCGCCGAAGCGCACGGAGGGCGGGTGGACGTGAAGAGCGAGCCCGGTATCGGCAGCACGTTCACCATGACCATCCCCAGGGAGGAAAACCGGTGGCCCGTATCCTGATCGTCGAAGATGAACCCCAGATTGCGTTTGCCCTGGAGAGCGATTTGCGCCTCGAAGGTTACGACGTCGAAGTGGCGAAAGACGGCGAGACCGGCGCGGTCCGCGGCCGCGAGCCCGGCTGGGACCTGATCCTGCTGGACGTGATGCTGCCCGGCAAAGACGGGTTCGACGTGTGCCGGGAACTGCGCAAAGCCGGAGTGGAAGTGCCGATCCTCTTCCTAACCGCCCGGACGCATGAAACCGAGAAGATCCTTGGCCTCGATTTGGGCGCCGACGACTACATCACCAAGCCGTTCAGTCCGCGTGAACTGCGCGCCCGCATTCGCGCGCGGCTGCGAGCCCGGCCGGTGGTCGAACCGGACGAGTTGCTGCGGTTCGGCGACGTCGAGGTGGACCTCGCGCGGGCCGAGGTGAAGCGTTCGGGCGCGGCCATCGACGTCACCCCGATGGAGCTCAAATTGCTCGCCACGCTGGCGCGCAACCGGGGCCGCGTGTTGAGCCGCGACCGCCTGATCGACCTGGTGTGGGGCCGCGACACTTATATCACCGAACGCGCCGTGGACCAGCACGTCGTGAACCTCCGCCGCAAGCTGGGCGCCGCAATCATTTCGAGCATTCGCGGCATGGGGTACCGGTTCGATGGCTGACTTCTCACCGATTCCTCACTGTGCCCTCAAACTGGCTTTGGGTTCGAACCCTACAGTGAGCCTCGGGAGGCATTGAATGAAGATGCTCAGACTCACATTGATTCTCGCGGCCGCGGTTCCGCTGTTCGCGCAGGCGGATGTTACGCTGCGGAAGGCGATTCGCAAGGAGACGGTGGAAGGCGACCTGAAAGGCGCCATCGACCTCTATCGCCGCGTAGCGGCCGAGGCCGGTAAGGATCGCGCAACGGCCGCGCAGGCCCTACTCCATCTAGCGCAATGTTACGAGAAGCAGGGCAACCTGGAGGCCCGCCGGATCTATGAGCGCCTGGTGCGTGAGTATCCGGACCAGCGGGAAGCGGCCATGAGCGCGCGGACGCGCTTGGGCGAATCCACAAAACCCGCTAGCGGCGGCGTCATGCAGCGGTTCGTAAGAGCGGAGCGGAATATGGGCGATTTCAGTCCGTCTCCGGATGGCCGTTATCTGGTCTTTGCCAGTTCGAATCTCCTGCTGCACGACTTGGCAACTGGCTTTGTACGGGACATCCCGCGCACATCGGGCGGCGGCTTTTCGCAGTATCCGCGGTTCACACCGGACAGTAAGAGGATCGTCTACACGTCGAGAGACCGAAATGCCACCGAACTGAGGATCATTGCCCTCGACGGTACGGGCATGCGAACTATCCTCCGTACCACGGATTACCGCTACTTCTTCGCCCACAGTATTTCGCCTGACGGTGGTACGGTCGTGACCTTGCTTGGCCTCATCGATCAAACGTGGCAGATTGCGCTCGTCTCGCTCGACAGCGGAAAAGTCCGCGTTTTGAAAACTGTCGGGTGGGAGC
>JAEUQD010000339.1 GCA_016789925.1 Bryobacterales bacterium
CGCCACCCGCATGCTCCGTCTGCTCTCCGGACGCCCCCACGAAGTGCTCACCGGGGTTTGCCTGCGCCTCGGCAACCACATCGTTGTCCAGCACGAATCCACCCACGTCTACTTTCAGACGCTCTCCGAACAGGACATCAGCTCCTACGTCGCCAGCGGCGAACCCATGGACAAAGCAGGCGCTTACGGCATTCAGGGCTTAGCGTCGAAGTTCATCTACCGCATCGAAGGCTGCTACTTCAACGTGGTCGGACTGCCCATCTCTCTCGTCTGGCGGCTGCTCAAGCAGCACTATTCGTTGGCCGCGGTCTGAGTGGTGCGGGGAGTCTGCACCTTCGGCTGCGACAGATAGCCGACGATTCGATCTTTGGCTACCTGGTTCACCACGAGTTCGCAAGGTTGCCGGTACTTCGACATATAGAATTGGACCGGCTCGTTCAGCGACTTGTCCTTCTTCTCCACCTTCTTGTCATCCGCCACCAGTTCGATCGTGTACCGGTTTCGCTTGACGTCGGCATTCTTCAACGTCACCATCACCTCGCCCAGCTTATACGGCTGCTTCGACTTCACCAGATTGAACTCATAGTAGTTGCGCTCACCCAAGGCCTTGAGCGCAGCCAGTTCCTTGCTGTTGGTGGCGATAAACCCGCTCTGAACACCGAGGTCGCCGGTCACCTTCTTCAGATCCGAGATCGTCTTGTCCAACTCGGACTTCGTGGACGAGACCTCCTTGCGCACCTCGCCGACCTGGGAAGTCAACGTCTCACTCACCTTCGTGGACGCCGCCAAAGCGTTCTGCTCGACTTTGGACAACTCAGCCTTCACCTGCTCCTGGTTCTTCTTGGACTCTTCCGTCACCTTGTTCTCGAGAACCTGGACCTGCTTGAGAGCCTCTTCGCGTGCCTGTCCGGCAACCGCTTCGGCCCGCCGGCGAGCGGCTTCCAATTCAGAACGCAACGTCTCGACATGGCGCCGGCTCGCCTGCGTCGTTAGGCTACTCGTCTCGCGAACCTTCGTGATTTCGGTCAATAGAGATTCGCGCATCGCCGCGATCTCATCCTTGGTGTTGTTGATTTGCAGGAACAAATAGACGTTGGCGGCCAGAAGCGCGATGACGATCCCAAACAGGATTGCGATCTTGGCCCCGGAGCCGGAGTCGTGATGCGGAGGTGGAAGAATTGGCGAAGTGGCCACGGTTATAGTACCTCGGAGGAGGGAGTTGAACTACCTCTAGTGTAACCCTACTCCGAATGAGATGGCGCCCGCCGCATCGCGGTTACAAAAGGAAGCTCTTCCTGATGGGGCGGAATGCCAGGTTCGAAGCACCGGCGGCACCGCGCCTCATACAGTCCCGATGCCCCCACCACAATCAAGTCCTCCGACTCCACCAGGCGCTGCGTGTGCTTGGCCGGATTGCCGCAGCGCATGCAGATGGCCAGCATCTTCGTAATCGACTCGGCCAGCGCCAGCAGGTCGGGCACCGGCGGAAAGGGACGCCCCAGGTAATCGGTGTCGAGCCCGGCAATCACCACCTGCTTGCCCGAATCGGCCAACTGCTGCGCGATGTCGACCATTTCCGGACCCATGAAATTCGCCTCGTCCACTCCCACCACCTGCGTTCGCCAGTCGAGGCGCGTGAGAATCTCCGGGCCGTTGTTGACCACCTCGGCCTTGAGCCGCGCATCGGTGTGCGAAACGATTTCATCCGCCGAATACCGCAGGTCGATGGCGGGCTTGAACACCTGGACGCGGCGCCGGGCAATCCGCGCCCGCCGCAGCCTGCGGATGAGCTCCTCGCTCTTGCCCGAAAACATCGGACCGCAAATCACCTCGATCCAGCCTGTGTTGTTGACCAAAAAGTCCATGGGAATGTTCTATTTCCGCCCTGCTTCCACCGCGCGCATCACGCGCAGCAGATTGCCTCCGTAGATCTTGCCGATGTCCGCCGCGCT
>JAEUQD010000359.1 GCA_016789925.1 Bryobacterales bacterium
GGCGTTGTATCCTTGCGGACCAGTTGATACAGCGCCCAGGCGATCCACGCGGGGTAGATGAATGTCACCGGGACAAAGAGCGATGCGGCCAGCAGCGCCAAAGCCGGGAGGTCCAAATATCGTTCCAGCGGCTTGGACACCAGCCAGTCGATGTAGCGCGAGGCGATGTAGCTGTCCATCTGCCACATGTGCAGCGCGCGCACGGCGCGGCGTCCGGCCAGCAGGCCCGCGAGCGCCAGGGAAATGAGTTCGAGGGCGAGCTGCATCAATCCTCGCGCAGGAACCGTAGCGCCAGCATGTTGAACTTCGCCGGTTGGTCGAGATAAGGGAAGTGGCCGGCGCCCGCAAACACCACCAATTCCGCGTTCGGCATCTTATCCCTCATCACCCGTCCGCAATGCAGAGGCGTCTCGCGGTCGCTATCGCCCCAGACCAGCAACGTGCGGTGATTGATCGACGGCAGGTACGGCGTCAGATCTTCGGCGACAACGTGGCCGAGCGTCGGCCGGAGTTCGCCGGCGTTGCGATAGTCGCTCGACGACAGCCGGGGCGTCAGTTTTTCGCGCACGCCTTTCGGGACGAACGGCTTGAAGTGAACCGCCAGGCGCTTCAACTTGACGCCGGTACTGGCCGGGGCCGGAACACCCGCGCCCGCGGTGAAGATCAGCCGCGACGCCCGGCCAGCATGTTGGGCAGCGAGCTTGATGGTGACGCGGCCGCCGAATGAATGGGCCACGATGTGCGGGCGGCTCAGTTCCAGCCGGTCCATCAATTGAAGTGTTGAGTCGAGAAAATCCGAGACGTGCCACGGCGTTGGCGGGAGACCGGATTGGCCGTGCCCCGGAAAGTCGATCGCCGTGGTCCGGAAATGGGGTGACAGCGCCTGGATGACGGGATGAAAGCTTTCGATTTGCCCTCCCCAGCCGTGGAGCAGCAGCACGTCCGGACCGTGGCCGGTCTGCTGGTAGCGAATCCTGACCCCGTCGATTTCCAGAAAGCTGCTAGTCATTTAGGCGCGCGCGCCCGCCAGGAGGTTGACGTTCATGACGCGTTCAGTTTCGCGCTGCTGCTTGTGACGCCGCAGAGCACCTTCAATGAGCGTAGCCACCAGCTTGTCAAAACTCAATCCCGACGCCTCCCACAGATAGTAGGACAACGATCCGGGCATCGTATTGATCTCGTTGAGATACACCGTTTGGCCGTCGGCGTCGAGCAGAAAGTCGATGCGCGCGATTCCATAGCCGCCGATGGCCTGGAAGCCGCTCAGCGCATAATCCTGAATCACTCCGGTGAGGTCGTCGGAGATCGGCGCAGGAATAATCCGGTTGAGCGATGCCATGCCCGCCGCGCTCGCTCCGCCTTTGATCGCGCCCTTCACGCCGCCTGCTTTGCCCTTGGCTGGTTGGCCCGAGCGGTACTTGTCGTCAAAGCTGAGCATCAGCCCTTCGGTGTGCGGCATCTCGCAGACGCTGGCCCGGTTGGGCGGTCCCATCACCGCGCAGTTTACTTCGCGGAATCCTTCCAGCGCGCGCTCCACCAGCACGCGGTTGTCGTAGACCATGGCGGTTTCCATGGCTCGCGTAAGTTGTGCGCTGTTGCCGCACCGCGCGATGGCGATGGACGATCCCAATGTAGCGGGCTTCAGGATGACCGGCCAGCCGAATCTCTCTTCCACCGTTCGGATGAAGCGCGCCGGGTCCGCCTTCCACGCCTGCCGCGTTACCGTCTCGCAGGGAAGCACCGGGATCTTCGCGTGTTCAAACCGCTGCTTCTGTTCGACCTTATCCATGCCCGCCGCGCTAGCAAGGACGCCGCAACCGACGTAGGGAACGTCGGCCATCTCGAAGAGGCCCTGAAGGCAACCGTCCTCGCCGTAAGCCCCGTGCAGGACCGGGAAGAACACGTCGGCCCACAGGATCGGCGCTTTGTAGAAGAAGCCCTTGGCGCCGGTGGGGTGTGGAACAAATTGGCGCACCGACGGGTCCGGACTCAGAATCACGCGATGGGAATCGCGCAGCGCCATCGGGTCAAAGTCAGGGCGCGAGTACTGCTTGAGATTGTAGAGGCCCTTACCCGCAAACCAGTGGCCCGCCTTGCTGATGTA
>JAEUQD010000405.1 GCA_016789925.1 Bryobacterales bacterium
TTCATCCTCAAACTCCATGCCAGCAACGGCATGGTGGGGATTGGCGAGACAGCCCGCGAAGTGCCCGACGCCGCCGTCCAGCGCAACGCCGAGGCGATTCGCGGGAAAACGCTGGGCCAGTTCGACTTGTCGCTGCCAACGCTCGGGCTTCCGGAACCGCGCACCGCCGACGCCTTCGAAATCGCTATCTACGACCTGCTGGGCAAGACCGCCGGCATGCCGGTGTGCGCGCTGCTGGGCGGCTGCTATCAGAAGAAAGTGGCGGTCTCCTACTGGACGGGGCAGCGCACGTTTGACGACCTCGTCAATGTCGGTCTGCGGGCGGTGGAACTGGGCTTCAAGAACCTGAAGTTCAAGGCGCGGTACGGCGACCCGATCGACCGGCAGATGGAAGCGGTCTCGAAGGCGTGCCCGGAATTGACCTTCATCGTCGATTTCAATTCGTCATATCCGGACCTGCACAGTTTTCTCCCAATGGCGCACCGGCTCCAGGGTTACAAACTGACCATCGAGGATCCGTTTCCGAAACGGCTGGACTGGTTCAGGCAAATCCGATCGCGGCTGACCATTCCCTTCGCCCTGACGCCGTCGGGACCGCAGCAGATGTGGGAGGCGATCCGCACCGAAGCCGTGGACGTGTTCAATCTGGGGGGCGACATGCGGTCGTTCGCCAAAATGGGCCACATCGCGGAAGCCGCGGGGATTCCGGCGTGGCATGGTTCGGGCGTCGAACTGGGCATTCGCGACATGTCGTTCGTGCATGCCGCGGCGGCGACGCGCAGTTGCACGGTGCCGTCGGACACCTTGAGCTATTTGCGCGAGAGCGACCTGCTGGCCCAGCCGTTCACGGTGAAGAACGGCTATATCGACGTGCCTCAGAAGCCGGGGTTGGGCGTCGACCTCGATGAAGCTGCCCTGAAGCGATACCGGGTCGGATAAGGCAGCGTCGGACGCAGCACGGGCGCGACTGCTTCGGCCATTCTTAGGAAGCCGAGGTCGGTGGGGTGTACGCCATCCACCGTACCTTCGCCGTCTGTGCCGAGCAGACTGCCGCCGGCGACGTAGTAGAGCTTGCGGTCGCCTTCCTTGCGGAGCTTTTCGTAGATGGCGGTGAGGTGGGCGTTCTTGTCTTTGTAGCTCGCCCGGCTGGCGACCATCTCGGCGTTGGTGTAGACGACGTTTTCGACGAGGATGATGGGTGTGTCGGGACGCGCCTTGCGGAGAGTGCGGATGAAGGGCTCGACGCGCTGGGCGACTTCGTCGGGTTGCAGGTTGGGCAGCGAGTCGAGCACGTAGGCCGCGGGATCGAGTTCGGCCATCAGGCTCGCCATCTCGGGCTCCGATTTGCCGTTGCCTGAAAAGCCGAGGTTGATCGTCGGCCAGTCGAGCATGCGGCCGACAATCGACGGATACGCCATGCCCGGACGCGACGCGCAGCCGCCCTGCAGGATCGACGTTCCGTAGAAGACCACGGGCTTGCGCCGTTCCTCGACCGGCTTCAACTCGGCGCCTTCGGGTACGCCCAACTCCACCGATTCCACACCGTTATACAGCGGCAGGTAGAGGATGTATTCGCGCTCGCTGCCGGTCCAGTTGGAAACCATTGCCTGTTCGTTGGTCTTCTTCTCGGGGCGGCCATTGGCAAGCCAGCGCCAGCGGCCGTTGTGACGGACGTAGAGGTCGAGCCCGCTGACGCCGGTAGCGGGCATGTGGGGCAGCGCGAGGCGCTCGCGCCGTACCGTCCAACGGGCGCGAATGTCGGAGGCCGCGGAATTGAACCGGACGAAAAAGCCGGTGGAATCCTGGCTGAGAGACCAGACCGGTCCGCGAACCACGCCTTCCGCCTTGGCCGGCAGCCGGTCGAACGGATGCTTGGTGTCTTTCCAACCCTGACCCTGGACGCCTAAGGTGCGGATGTCGTGCCAGCGCAGGGCGGGTTGCGCGAACAGCGGCAGAGCGAGACAAATGGCGGCGAATCGCATAGCTTGCATTATCCTTCGCGAATGATGCGGCGGGCAGGATCGTGGACCATGCGGCGGCCGCGAATGAGCGCTTCGTCGGAAAGAATGACGGCCACCGAGTGAGCGTAGCCGGCCTCGATGGGTGCGTTGGGCTGCTGCCGCGTCCGCAGACACTTCAGCCAGTTGAGCATATGCGGGTCGCTTTGCACTTCGGGCGGGAAGGTTCCTTCGGGCAGCGGTTCTTCGGCTCCTTGCGTGAGGACCGGGAACGGCTTGCCGCTCCAGTTGGAGGCATCGAGGGTTCCCTTTGTGCCGAAGAACTTGAGGTAGTTGCCGTGGCCGGTGCCGAAGGCGGTGGAATAGCGGACGAGGAAATCGTCGTACTCGAGGATGGTCTCCACCGAGTCGGGTGCGTTGCGGCTGTCTTTGAAGCGGTACGTGCCGCCGAGGGTAACGCAGCGTTTCGGCGTGTGGTTGCCGGTGATGTGGTGCACCAGATCAATGAAGTGCACCATCAGGTTGGCGTGCGGTCCGCGGGAGAAATCGCGATAACCGTACCAGGCCGAATGCTGGTCCGGGTCCCAGGCGCGTGCCTTGCGGTTGAACACGAACGCCTTCCAATCGGTGTCGCCTTCGTCGATCTTGCGTTCGCCGTACCGGTGCCAGTAGGGCTTGAGCCCGTTGCGCTCCTGCTCGATCTTGAACACCTTGCCCAAGCCTCCGCTGGTGATGAACGCTTTCGCGCCCATGCTGCTGGGCAGGCTGCGAATCTGCGTGCCCATCTGGACGATGCGGTCAGACTTCTTGACCGTATCCACGGCGGTCAGCAGGTCGCGCATGTCCATGGCCAGCGGCTTTTCGACGTAGACGTCCTTGCCCGCGCGCACGGCGTCGGTGAGCATCGCGGCGTGCTGATGGTCCGGCGTGGCGATGATCACGGCGTCGAGTTCCTTCATGGCGAGCAACTCGCGATAGGCGTTGACGGGCTTGGGTTCGGAGCCTTGCTCCTTCTTCGCGTACGCCACCGCTTCCTCGCGGTGCTGCCGCCAGATGTCGCAGGCGGCGCGAAACTCGATGTTCGACTCTTCGCGAAACTGGAGCGCGCCCTTCATCAGTGCGTTGATGCCCCGGTTGCCGCAGCCGATGAGACCAATACCGATCCGGTCATTGGCGCCCCACACGCGTCTGGCAGCCGCCGCGGTGAGGGCGGAGCCTACAAAGAACTCGCGTCGTTTTATCATGTCGTTACCCTGTCTATGAAATATCTGGCCTGGCTCGACAAGACGCTTGCGGCGAAACTGAAGGACCAGCCCATCGGGCGTCCGGTATTCCTGCGAGCCTTCATGCAGCTTACCGCCGATCACGGGCGTTTGCGCGAAGTGGCCGACCAGACGCTGGCTTTGGCGGCATCGTGGATGGGCGACAGCATCGCGGAAACGGTATGGCAAGGCGACGCCAGGGACGGGTACGTGTCGGCGATGGCGCGCTTTCGTTCCGGGCAGACGGCGTTGATTTCGAGCGAACTGACGCATGGCGAGGAACCCGCCGTGCAGCTTCTGCTCATGGGGCAGCATGGGTCGCTGCGGTTTGAAGACGTGGTGCTGGGCTAGAGGCGAACCATGGCACAACTTGGCGCATTGATCGTAACCGGGGGCATGACACACCAGGAAAACTACGCCACCGGATTCAAGGCGGACCCGCGATGCCGCGTGGTGGCCGTGACCGATGAGAAAGACGTTGGCCAGCGGCGTGCGGCGCTCAACCGTAAACTGGCGGGCGAACTGGGCGTGCCGTATATCGCGGACCTCGGCGAGGCGCTGCGGCAGCCTGGAGTGGACTTCGTTTCCATCTGCACAGAGCACCACCGGCAGGGCCGGGTGAGCATCCGCTGCGCCGAAGCGGGCAAGCATCTCTACGTCGACAAGCCGCTGGCCGGGTCGCTGGAGGAAGCGCGGCAACTCACTCGCCTCGCCGCCGACCGCAAACTGGTGACCCAGATGTTCACGCAACTGCATTTCCCGTATGCGATCCGGCTGGCGAAGCACGTGAATTCCGGCAAGCTGGGCGAGCTCAAGGCGATCCACTCGGACCTGTTCTTCGCCAAGGGCCACACGGCCTCGCTCGAGTTGAGTCCGCGCAAGGAGACGGAGACTCCGCGGCCGGACCACTTCCTGGTACCCGACGCCAAGCGCGAGATGTTTAACATCGCTGTGTATTCGCTGACGCTGATTCGCCATTTGACGCAGCGCCGCCGCGTTGTCTCGGTGCGCGCGATCACCGGCAACTACTTCTTGGGCCAGAACAAGCAGCGCGACATGGAAGACTTCGGCGCGCTGATGGTGACGCTGGAGGGCGGAGTGACGGCGACAATCGCCAGCGGGCGCACGGGCTGGTACAGCCATCCGGGCGGCGGCCACAATCGCACGCGCCTGGTGGGGACGCGGGGAAGCGTGACCGTCGACGGGTGGGCGACGCGCGGGGAAATCACGGCGGATTCGGCGAAGGGGTGGCGCGTGCCGGCGGTGAATCCCGAAGATCCGATGGCGTTCTGGGCCTCGTCGGACCAGCGCAAGACCGGCGGGACCGAATGGTTTCTGCCGCCCGCACCGGTGCCTTCCGATCAGGCTGTGTTTCTCGATTGCCTGGAAGGCAAGCGGAAACCCACGTGTACGGTGGCTGATGGCACGGCGGTACTGGAGACTCTGTTCGCCGCGTACCGTTCGGCGGCGCGCGGCGAGGCGGTTACCTTACCGCTGTAGCGACACGCTCGACGGCGGCCGCAATGCGATCCTCGACGTCGTCGGCGAAGGGGCCCGGCAGGCTCGAAAACAGGAACGCTTCGCCGCCCTCGTAGCCGCCCTCCTTGAGCACGCGGTGCGACGGGATGTAGCCGAAGACGTCGTTTGAATATCCGGCCACCCACGTGGTGTCGTGGCCATAGAGCTTCTTGAAGCGGAGCGAATAATCGACCACGAGTTCGCCGCCGAAGGTGAAGACCGTAACCTGTTCGCCCAGCCGCCACGCCTGGATCGGATAGGAGTAGGAATCGGCGATCTTGCCGTCGCGTTCCAGGACCTTGAGAAGACGGGCGGCGTGGCCGCGCGCGCGTTCGTTCTTCAACTGAAGGCGCGGTTCGAGTTCCTGCTTTGTGAGCGGACCCGCCCACTTCAAATCCACCATCTGCATCGCCGTCTTGAGCGAGGGCGTCACGGCTTTCATGCGGCCGTTGAGCACTTCGTCGACGGCGTCGGCGAGGGTCGCGCCGTAGCGCTCGGCATGTTCCACCTTGCGGCGCGGCAGCGGATTCGAGTCCGCGCCAGCGCCCTGCACATAGAGCGCGAGTGCGCCCGGATGGCGGCGCTGCAACTCGGCCTGCGCGTAGCCGGCGTAGTCGCCATTGATCATGTAGTCGCCGAGCACCGTGTTGTGGCAGGCGTAGCCGAAGAGGATGGCGCGCAACTGCCCGTCAGCGCCGCGCACCGACAGTACAGGAACGTCGTGATCGACGGGACCGGGATATTCGCGATGGCCGACGCGGCGGCGGTTGACGGCGAAGCCGGCCAAACCCTGCTCGAAGTGGAGCGTGGCGGGCGCCAGCGCGGCAATGGCCTTCTCGATGGCGCTTTCGATGTCGGCCGCCACTTTTTCGGCGTAGCGTTGAATGACCGGCCGTTGCTTTTCGGTGTACTCGCCAAACTGATAACTGGAGTTGTCTCCCACCAACGGTGCGCTGTGGGTGTGCGATGCGTTGAACCAGATGCGCTCGCGCGGAATGCCATGTTTCTTCTGAATGTTGGCCGAGATGGTTTCGGCCATGCGGCGGCGCACGCCCACGAGGTCGAGCGTCACGACGACGGCCGTGTTGTTGTTGTCGTCGCGCAATGCCAGAGCCTTAGCCCAGATATCCTGCCGCACTCCTTCGGAAGGCTTTGTGCGCGCCGCGTAACCAGCCATCCAGATTGGTTCCGCCGGCGTGATGTTGACGGCCGATGCGCCGGCCTGCCACGCCGCCTGAAGCGTCACCATCGCGAACAAAAAAGCAAAGAGCAGTTTCATAGTTTGATTCCGTCGAAATTGGCACGGGCGACACGGAGCACGTTGCCGCCCAGAATTTTCTGAATATCGGTGTCGCTGTAGCCGCGCTGCACCATGCCCACGGTGAACAGCGGCCAGTTGGTCCAGGCGAGCGAACCGGTCTTGTCGCCGCCCAGGCCGTAGCTGCCCGGAGGCCAGAGCGCTTCCCAGCGCATGCGTCCGCGGGCCCGGCGCGGCACCTTCTTGATCTCGGCGCCGGCGTTGCGGGAGCTGTAGGCGATGTCGGTTCCGATGGCGACATGATCGGCGCCGAACTTCTTCACCACATAGTCGATGTGATCCATCATCGTCGAGATGTCGCCGGCGCCGCCGAGAAAGCCGGAGATACAGCAGATGCCTACGAGGCCGCCGGTATCGACGATGGCCTTGATCACGTCGTCGGGCTTCGAGCGGATGTGACGGTGGAGAGCAGCGCAGGTGGTGTGGCTCGCCACCATCGGCTTCTTCGAGGCCTTCGCCGCTTCGAGCGAGGTTTGCCAGCCCGAATGCGCGATATCGACAATCACGCCCAGGCGATTCATTTCGGCCACGACGGCGCGGCCGAAATCGCTGAGGCCGGCGTTGGCGGGTTCACCACACCCATCGCCGATCATGTTGCGCCGGTTGTAGGTGAGGTGCATCATGCGGACGCCGAGTTGAAAGAAGATGCGGATGTAGGCCAGCTCTTCTTCCACGGTGGTCCACAGGCCGGGCACGGGAACGCCGTTGCCCGTCATGTACACGCAGTGCCTGTTCGCCTTCTTGGCGGCGACGATGTCGTTTGGCTCCACCGCCTGCGACACGTGCTCGCGGAGGAAGTGGGTAGTGAACGTGTAACGGCCCAGACGCTTGATCAAGCGCCGCGGATCGGAGCCTTCCTCGCCCGCGTTCTGCATGATGCAGGTGACCCCCGCGGCACGCCATGCGTCGAGATACTCCTGGCGCTCGGCGGCGTTGGTGACGTACCGCGTCATCGACAGTTCTTCGTAAAGGTCCTGGTATTCGGCCTCGGAGCCGCCGGCTTCGACGAGCGCGCGCAAGGCGTCGCCATCGGCCGCCGCGCGCGGCATGAAGCCATAGGACTCGAACACGAGCGAATTGCGATGCAGTTCCAAGGCGTGCTCCAGTTGCCTGGGCGAAGGTTGGAGAACCTTGAGCGCGGCTTCGCGCGCGTTCTGCACCACCTGGTTGGGGCTGGCCAGTTGCTGGGCCGCCGCCGCGGTGAAGTACGACCCAAGAGAAGAAGTCAGGAATGCACGCCGCTGCATTTGGGCGATGGTATCACGCGCGCTAGTATGGAAGCGCGGACTCATGAATTTCCACCCAGCCCTGTGGCTGGCGTCTGCTGACGTCACCCTGCCTCTCACGATCTTTGTTGTTTTCGGCACCGCCAAGGTGTTGGAGGACCTGTTTGAGCGAATCCGTGTACCCGGCATTGTCGGTAACATTCTGGCTGGACTGCTGATCGGCCCGGGCGTATTGGGCTGGATCAAGCCGAACGAATTCCTCACCGCGCTGGCCGAGTTGGGTGTGATGTTCCTGTTGTTCCAGGTGGGGCTTCACGTCAAATCGTCGGAATTGATGAAAGTGGGCGGAACCGCGGTGATCACCGCTTTGCTGGGCGTTGCGGTGCCGTTCGCGCTGGGCTGGGGCATCCTCTCGCTGTGGGGCGAACCGCAGATCGAAGCCATCTTTGTCGGCGCGGCTATGGTGGCCACCTCCGTCGGGATCACGGCCCGCGTACTCGCCGACAAGGGATACCTGCAACTGCGGGCGAGCAAGATCATTCTTGCGGCGGCCGTGATTGACGACGTGGTGGGCCTGCTTGTGCTCGCCCTGGTGAGCGGCATGGCCAAAGGCGCGGTGAATTACGCGGAACTGGCCACCACAGCCGCGCTGGCCATTGGATTTACCGTTCTCGTGGCCAAGTGGGGCACCCGGGCGATGGGCCGAATCGTGAAACGAACCGAGAACCTGAATGTCTCGGAATCGCAGTTCGCCTTGTCGATGGTGCTGCTGTTCGGACTCTCGGTTGTGTCTGTCTACATGGGCGTCGCGGCGATCATTGGGGCCTTTCTCGCCGGCATGGCCCTCTCCGAGAACGTCTCCAAACGCGTCAACGACCTCGTGTTCGGCGTGAGCGAACTACTGGTGCCCTTCTTTCTGGCGGGCATCGGGCTGCACATGGATCTGTCGGCGCTGACCAACACGCGCACGCTGCTGCTGGCGGTCGTCATTCTGATCGCCGCGGTGCTCTCGAAGATCGTCGGTTGCGGCCTCGGCGCGATCAACCTGGGCCGTCTGGATGCAGTGCGCATCGGCGTGGGCATGGTGCCGCGAGGCGAGGTCGGCATGGTGGTCGCACAGATTGGGCTTGGGCTGGGCGTCGTCAGTCAGCCGATCTACGGCGTTGTCGTGTTCATGGCGGTGATGACGACGGTGGTGGCGCCGCCGATGCTGAACTGGGCCTATCGCGGCGCCGATACCGAAGACGAGATGGCCGACAACTGAGGCTACGCCACCTGCCAGGAAAACAGATCGGCATCGTGTAGTTTAAAACGCAACCGCACCGTTCTGTTTTGCAGCGAGGCCAGGTTCGCCGCGCCCCAGGTGACCTTGCGGCTGATCTGGTCGCCGATAATCTCGCGGCAATCTTCGAAGCGGAAACCCTCGATCGCGCCTCCCCGCGCATCTTCCACCTGCACGCGAACCGAACCCGCCGCGGAGGTCGAGTAGTTGATGTCGAGCGCCGAGCCGGTGAACAGGAAGGGCCGCGTCGTCATTTCGCCGCCCTCGTAGCCGGCGTGGAGCGAGGCCAGGCCGTCGAGGCGCAGCGAATAGCGGGCCAGGTGGGCGGTCGGCTGGCCGTAGTTGCGATTGACGTAGAGCGACATCTCGCCAGGTCCGGTTTGCAGCAGGTTCAGCGCTGGATAATTGGTGCGCGACACCCAGTTCTCCATGCCCAGACCGGGGCGCAGAAACGTTTCGAGAAACGTGCGCTGGTAGGTGTCGCCGCCGCGCGTGGTCATCATGATGGCGTCGGAGGTGTCTTTGAAGTAGCCCGGATCCACGCGGATGGCGTGCGCCTCTTCGGGCGTGAGCACCTGTCTGCCAGGGAGGAAGCGGGCGGCGATGGCCACATAGATATGCGGCGCGCGAAAGTATGCGCTCGTCTGATTGGTGTAGAGATGGTCGGGCGGGGCGGGCTGCCTGGTCCGCGTGAAGAAACGCATCTCGACGGGCTCGGCCCAATTGGCGAAATCGTCGCTGGTGGTCCGCGAGACCCACCGCACGCGGCCTTTTCCAGGCACATCCTTGAACGTACGGAAGTAAAGAACGAAACGGCCTTCGGAAGCCGACCAGAAGGCAAGGTTCTGCGAGTCGTAGCGCGTTACCTTGGATGGCGGAAGTACCGGCGTCTCGCGCCAGCGGCGCCAGCGGAGGCCATCGGCGCTGGCGAACGCCATCAATCCGCTGCGCGAAGTTCCCGCCAGCGCCTTGAAGCGTTCGTTCTCCGGCACGCCGGGCCGCGGGTCGATGAAGGGTGTGAAGTTATGGGAAAACGGCGGCTGCTCCCTCACGATGACGTTCTGGTCCGGCTTGGTCCATACAATGCCATCGCGCGACTCGGCGTAGCAGGTGACCTCGTCGCCGCGGCCATCAGCGCCGGAGTTCGGCACGCCGCGGTAGTAGGCGCGAAACCCGCTGTCGAGCTTGAGCATGGTGAAGTAGGCGGAGAATGCCCCTTCCCAGGAACGGTCGAGCTGGAAGGCGGGACCACGGTCCACGGGGGCATGCATGCGGAGCGTCGCGCCTTGCAGGCTGTCGATCCACTCGGTGTCGACGAACAACTCGCGGCCTTGCAGCCGTTCCCCAGCCCCTTGCCCCTGCATGGTCAGAGGCGCGGCGGTTGTTACGAGAAACTCACGACGGTTCATTCCGTCCTCCCGCGCCTCAGCACCCGGCCGCCATTTTGCGGCGAGAACTTGTTGTCGTCGATGGCAACCACACCATTCACGATGACATACGGAATGCCCTCCGGGAAGGCCAGGGGTTGGGTGAACGAAGCCTTGTCCTGAACACGAGCCATGTCGACGATCGCGAGGTCGGCCCACAGGCCCGGAGCGATTCTGCCGCGGTCGTGCAATCCCAGACGGTTTGCGCCCAGCGCGCTCATCTTCCGCACGGCTTCTTCGAGCGGCACAATCTTCTCGTCGCGAACATACTTGGCGAGCACGCGGGGGAACGAGCCGAAGGCCCGCGGATGCGCGCCGGTCGCCTTGTCGATGGCCACCGGGGCGGCGTCGGTGCACAGGCTCACCCAATAGGTGCGCAGCGCCAGGTGTTTCTGTTCTTCGTTCATGCTTTTCGGATTGACGCTGACTGACTCCGCCGCCACCAGATCGAAGAACGTCGTCCATTCGTCCTTGGACCACAGCTTCGCGATTTCAGCGAGGCTCTTGCCCTCGAAGCTCTTGTTCAGTCCCCTGCCGACGCTGGCCACGAGAATGTTGTTCCAGTCGCGGCCGACATGGCGATACCAGTTTTCCCAGTCGCTGGTTTCTTCGATCTCCTTACGCAGAGCCGCGCGGACGTTCGGATCGCCGAGAGTCTTCAGGAACGGCGCAGCGCCCTTGCCGAAGTGGCGCGGATGAATCAGCGCGCTCAGGCCAAGACCGTTGCGGATGTAAGGGTAGATGTCTGCCGTGACATCGAAGCCGCGATTGCGCGCATCCTGAATCAGGTTCACCGCCTGCTGCATGCGCGGCCAGTTCTCCTGCCCGGCCGCCTTGAGATGGAACACGTGAACGGGGACGCCCGCGCGCTCACCGATCAGCATCGACTCTTGGATGGCGTCGAGCACCGCATGGCTTTCGTTGCGCATGTGCGTCAGGTAGATTCCGCCGAACTTCCCGGCGACCTTGGCCATTTCAACCAGTTCGCCGGTGGTGGCGTAGGTGCCGGGCGGATAGATGAGCGCGGTCGACAGACCAACCGCGCCATCGGTCATGGCCTCTTCGACCAGTTGGCGCATCCGGTTCAACTCGGCTTCGGTAGGCGCGCGATTCTCCACCCCGATCACCATCCGGCGGATCTGCGCGGCACCCACGTTGTGGATGACGTTGAGGGGAATGCCCTTCTTCTCGAGTTCGGCGAAATAGGGAACAAAGCGGGGCCAGCGTTCGCTGGGGGCGACGGAACCGCCCTCGCCCGCAAGCATGGTCGTGATGCCTTGGCGCAGCTTGCTTTCGGCCGAGGCGCGATCCTCGAGCAGAGGCTGGCTATTGGCCCCCATCATGTCGACAAAGCCAGGCATGACGGTCAGGTTGTCCGCCCGGATGGTTCGAGCCGCCGTTCGCCCGCTCAGCCTGCCGATTTCCGCGATGCGGCCGTTCTTGATTCCGATGTCGGCCGCAAACCACGGGTTGCCGCTGCCGTCCACCACGCGGCCGCTGGTGATGAGCAGGTCAAACTGCTGCGCCCAGGCGGCGGCGCACAAAAGGATTGCCAGAAAAAAGCGCATATCCTGGCACTGTATCGCACGTCAGTCCGAGTGGGCGAGTTCGACAGGCTTTCCGCTTGGGGGGAAGAAGAAGCGTCCGGGACGGCGGATGAGTTCCGTGCCCAGCGCGCGCAACAGCCGCACCCGATGCCGGTAACTGACACTCCGCGATCGCAGCGCCAGCCAGAGGCCCAGGGCGAACGCCGCGCTGAAGTTACACAACCCGACGACGGCAATGCCCCCGGCTGACCACAAGGCCGGCACCAGTTCCAGTTGACCGTTATGAAAAAGGCTCGACCACGCATAAGCCAGCGATGCCGCGGCCAGTGTGACGTGGCGCACTTCATAGGAAATGCCCAGGAACTTCGTCACCATCGGCATGAACCCCAGCAGGAACCCAAGGGTGACATAGCCTGCAATCCCACTCAGATGCGCCTGAACGAAGCGGGCCAGCCTCCGCGTAAGCCCGAGGCCGATCGTGTCCCGGATGCGGCGGCTTTGTTCGATGGCGGCCGGCAGCGACCGGAAGGCGACCCAGTTGGCGGTCCACCCCGTCGCCAGCGATGACAACCAGAGAGAAAGCCCGGTGATCAGCGCAAACACGATGCTCCAGGAAAGGAAGGGGTGTACGGCTTCCAGGCCGTGATGCGCATAATCGATCGGAAGGTAGGGATAGCCGAACTTCCATCGCCACAAAGCATCGATGGCAAAGGACATCGGCATGGTTCCCACGAGGTTTGCGAGCGTGACGACGAATTGGGTGCGAGCCATCGCGGCGATCATGTCGACTTCCTCCTGAGGACCGTCGTTCTTGGCCAGCGCGTCGGCGAGCGCGGCCGCGGTCATCGCCGGCATTTTCGAAGCCAGCGCCAGGTGCATCAACTGCATCAGGATGAAGAAGAAGGAGTAGTTCGCCCAATAGGCCACCCCGGCGATGGCCGGCGCCAGCGGCAGCGAGCTGATGCCGAACTTGAGCAGAGCAGTGAAGGCCGTGAGCACGCCGGCGCCGATCGCCCCATAGCCGATCACACGCCACTGACCGGCCGACCCGGCTATGTAGTGGCCGCCTGTTCGCCCCGTGTGTTCGACGATTTTGCGCGCCAGGTGAGTTCCGCCGGAGCGGAACAGCGGCATCAAGCCGCGGTGCTCGGCGAACCCGGCAACAATCTCGACGGAAAATGCCCTGCCTCTGCCCGCTTCGGTCGACAGCAGATAGAGAGTGTCGATGCGGTGGAGCACAGACGACAGTAGTTCCAGGCCGAAAATCAAATTGGTGTTGACGCCGCTGACCTCCAGTTGTGCGCGCCGTTCGGAAACCGCGTTACGGCACCCCGTGAAGCATTCCTTCCACTCGGCCTGAGACGCGGGATTGCACGGATCGACCATCATCCGCTCCACCACCGCCGTCAGCCGGAAGAAGGGCGATTCCTCCTGCCGCCGCGAATCCCGCAGCGGAAGCATGTCGGGGGCGAGCGCCACCGCCGCGGCACGAATGGCCAACAAGCGCGCGGCGTTCAGAATGCTCTCCGTCGTGGGACGGAGCAACTCACCCCAGAATTCGACGAGCGGCGGCGGCAGCGTGGCCACCCAGCCGGCATCTTCGAGGCTCAAGCCTGCGCTATTGAGGACGGCATACAGGTCGCCCCCGGCCGGCAACACCCGTGGCAGCACCTTGTTGGCCAGTCGCTTGGCGAGTTCCTCGAAAAATGCAGGCTCGTCCGGCAACCCGGCTTCTGTGAAGATCCGCACCAGCGAGTGGTGCGTCCAGATCTTGCGCAGACGCAGTCTCAGGTCGCTCGCCAGCGGATGCGCCGACAGCGCTTGCGTGAACTCCTCTAACCGCCTTGTGCGTTCTTCGAGTGGGGCGGCTTTCAGCCAGGAGAGCGCGTCGGCCAGCCAGTGCTGCTCCTGTTCGGGATCGGCCTCCAGCGGCAGTGCCGCCAGCATCTGCGCCGGGCTGTCGATGGTGACCGTGAACGATCGCGCCATGCTGTCAGTCAGCTACGGCCCTTCACGACGTCAGCCACCAAGGGCTGCAACTCCTCATAGCGCATACGCCCGGGATGATAGAGGCGAACCACGCCCTGCCGGTCGACCACCACCAAGGTCGGCGTGGTGCTGGATCCCCAGTTCTTGAAGTTCTCTTCGCTCACGGGCACCGTCATTCGAACAGAGCCGTAGAACTCCTGGCGAATCCGGTCGATGTACTTCGTCTCATCCGCCAGCGGGGCTTCCTGGCCGCCCGCGACGTAGCCGTAACGCTGCGTGGGACCCACGATTGTCAGCCCCTGCGCGCCGAATTCCTGCTGCAGCCGCGCCAGGATGGGACCCTGGAACTTACAGTCGCCGCACCAGTGCGCCCAGAAAAAGAGGATCACCGGCTTGCCTTTCAAGCTGGCCACCGCCGGCGGTTTCTCTCCCAGATACTCCTTCAACTCCAAATCCGGTGCGGGCTTGCCTTCCAGGCTCAACAGGTGAATGTTCTTCTGAATCCG
Organism: Bryobacterales bacterium; assembly: GCA_016789925.1. GTDB lineage: Bacteria > Acidobacteriota > Terriglobia > Bryobacterales > Bryobacteraceae > JADLDI01. Next base: position 14,034 of record JAEUQD010000405.1, read on the forward strand.
CGTGCGGATCGACGTGTTGTGCCAGGTCTTCAGTTCCTGCCTGAGGAAACTGACGGCTTCGGTCCGCGCATTCCGCCCGGCGAGCACATGGGCCTGTACTTCAATGGAGGCGCCGAGCGCGAGCGGCAGATCTTTCTCCGCGTCGAGAGCGCGCTTCTTCAACTCCGCCATCGCCAGTTTGCGAGTCTCGACAGCGTAACGCTCGGCCGCGTCCCAGTTCTTCGCCGCCTGCGCCCCGCGCCCCAGCCACGATTGCGCCAGAATCATCTCCGGCGTGATCCCGTTCTTCTTGCGGTATTCCGCAATCTGCCGTTCACCGTTGGCGAAATCACCCGCCGCAATCGACGAGCGCACGTCCTGGACCAGGCCCGCGAACCCGGCCATCGACAGAGAAAGCGCGATCAGAATGGTTTTCATAGGTTCAGTAGCCTCTGAGTATATTGGATGCTCGCTTCCAGGTCGGTGCGCTCCTGCGCCGCCGCGTCAGCCGGCTTCGGCGGCGCGGGCGACGGCTTCCCTTTGTCGGCAGCCGCCAGAAAGCGGCTGAACTGCCACGCCGGCACGTTGCGATAGCCGTCCCAGAACTTCGGATCAAACACAGGGAACGTGCGAGGACCGGTCACGATGATCTCCATCGAAATCGCGCGGCCCGGGCACAACTCCAGATACTTCCGCAGATACGAGTCGATGTCGACGTTGCCTTCCCCCATCCGCGTCCAGCGTACGGCGACGCCTTCCGGCACACGCCACAATTGCGAGTCGCGCACGTGCGAGGTGAGCACGTAGGGATGGAGCGTTTCCAGCGTCACATGGGGATCTTCGAGGGTCCAGACGGGGTTCCCGGAATCGATGCACGCGCCGACGAAGTCCTTCCCGGCTTCCTCGATCAACATCTTCAACTCGCGCCCCTGCATGTCGCCGGCATGATTCTCGATGGCGATCTTCAGATTCGCATCCATCGCCCGGGAGCGCACGGCGCGCAGCACCTTCACCGTGTTCTCGATATGGGCCTCGATGGGCAGGTCGCCCGTCCGGTCGGCCATGCTCCCGAGGAACGCCCGCACCAGCTTCGACCCGGCGGCCCGGCCCGCCTTGATGAGCCGTGTCAGTTGCTCTTCCGCCGTCCCTTGCGCGGGGTCGAAGAGCTTCGAGGTCGGGCAGATGGAGCGCATCCCGATTTCGAGTTCTATCCCGTGCTTGTCGGCGTGCGCCTTGACGCGCCGCACATGCTCCTCATCCAGACTGCCCAGAAAGCGGATTTCGGAGAAGTGCACGACCTTCACCTTGAACTTCGCGCAGTAGTCCAGGTATTGAAAGGCCGTCCAACCCGATGAGCGAACCGAGAACAGGTCGATGCCGAACTTCACCGGCGTAACGTTAGTCTGAGCCATGGCTGCTCCTGAGGCAGCGAGAAAGCTGCGGCGCTGCATAGGGGCATTATCCCCTCAGTTGGGTGGCAAGCCAAACGATATAGTCGCTGTTCCGGCGCTGCGTTTCCGCAATCAGGTCAGCGGGGAGTTCCTTCAGCTTGTCGGCGAAGAAACGCGTGTCTCCGTCCGGCGACTCGAGGTCGCGCGACCCGACCATGTTGCCGAGCCAGAACACAAGGAACAGATTGCCGTCGACGCGACCCTTCTGCGCGTCGCCCAGGGACGAACCGCGGCCCATCTCGAGGTACTTCACCGCCAGCGGACTCTCGTCGCCGAACGCCCCTTTGGCGGCAAACGCATTGCAGCGGGCGACCATGCGGTCGTACAACTGCCGCCACGGTGACGACGGTTCCTGCTCGCTGAGCACATCGAACAGTTGCAGTTGCAGTTCGCCGGAGATCTTATAGTTCCAGCGGCCGGCCGTGGCCGCGCCGATGCGCCGCAGCACCTCCGCTTGTTTGCCCGAGCCCGA
>JAEUQD010000412.1 GCA_016789925.1 Bryobacterales bacterium
GCATTATTTTGGTGGAATGCCGTACGACAACTTCGAGAAGTTCTGGGACGTGTCGCCGCTGAAGTACATTCGTAATGCGAAGACGCCGACGTTGATTCACGTGGTGGATGGCGACCCGCGGGTGCCGCGTCCGCAGAGCGAGGAATTGCATATGGCGTTGCGCAAGTTGGGCGTACCGACGGAGTTTCTGGTGTATCCCGGCACGACGCATGGGATCACGGACATGCGCAACCAGGTGGTCAAGATGATGGCGGAGTTCCGGTGGATGGAGAAATGGGTCCGCGGCAAGGGCGAGTGGCTGAAGTGGGAAGAACTGCTGGCGCTGCTGCCGGAGGAGAAGAAATCGCGGTGACACGGGGGAGAATCCGAGGGGCGTCTCAGGTGTTTTCCTGATCGCCAGGGGCACGCGTTCCGCCTATTCTGAGTTTGGAGTATCAGAATCTCATGGCGGAACTTGCCGAATTCCTCGGTTGTCCGGCCGTCGTCAACAGTCCGGAAATGCGACTCGTGTTGGACCGTGTCAAGCGGCTGGCCCCGCTCAACTCGGCCGTCCTCATTACGGGTGAAATCGGGACGGGCAAGGAATTGGTGGCGCGGGCGCTCCACCACTTTTCGCCGCGCTCGAACCAAGCCTGGGTGGATGTCAGTTGTCCCGCGCTGCCGTTGCACCGGGCCGAGAGTGAGTTGTTCGGCCAGGAGGACCAGAGGCATCCGAAGTTCTGTTCGCCGGAAGGCCTGTTTGAGTTTGCCAACCGCGGCACCATCTTCCTGCACGAAGTGGGCGAGTTGGACGCGCCCATGCAAACGAGGCTGCTGCTGGTGCTGGACGGCGCGGCCTACTGCCGCCCGGGCGGCAGCCGTCAGATTTCGGTGGACGTTCGTGTGGTGGCGGCCACCAGCCAGGACTTACGCTCGAAAGTCGAGGAGGGAAGCTTCCGGGCGGACCTCTACTACCGGCTGACGCAGTTGCAACTGCCGGTTCCGGCGCTGCGGGAGCGGCGGAGCGACATCGTTCCGCTGGCCCGGTATTTCCTGGACCGCCAAGGAATTTCGCACGTCCTCACGCCGGAAGTAGAGGCGGCGCTGCTGGCATATCACTGGCCGGGCAATATCCGCCAGCTTCGCTACGTCGTCACCAACGCCGGCGCACGGTGCGCTGGCCCTGATTTGCGGCTGGAGCACCTGCCTGCCGAATTACAAAGGAGCCGCCCCTATGATTGCTGATCGCCGTAGAGAGCCGCGCCTGCCCGCGCAGGGCGCCGTGTGGGTTTGTGAGACCGCCGCGGGCGGGGCTGAGTTGGAGGGCGAACTGGTGGACCGAAGCCCGGAGGGGTTTCGCGCCGCCTTCCGGCAAACAGCGCCATCGAGCGGCGCCACCGTGGAGTTCCGGATGGCGGATAGTAGTGGCCTGGCTGTGGCCATGTGGACTCGCCGTGCCGGTACGCGCGTGGAGTGCGGGTTCCACATCCACGGCTAGGGGGGCGCTCCTCGGCGCATTCCTTGTCTCGTTGATGGATTTCTGGTCTAACGTGCGGAGATGCAGAAAGTCTATTTCGTCGAAGACCCGTTTTCCTGCATTTATCCAGTCCGCCGCGGAGTAGTCCACTCTGCCAGGGCGCCGTCTCAAACCCTAGGCCGTCATGATAATCGGGATGATCCCCGAGCATTCAGACACCCTACACGAGCAACCGTGGATGGCATCGAATGCTTTCGGGAGTCGATGACCGGACTGTTGCGAATTCCGGGTGCCTTTGGTTGATCAGGATATTCCGCTCGAGGCCCGGAGCCACCAGAGAGGGAACCAGCAGAGCCAGTGAGCGCGCCTCATCGTACCAGGCGTCGCCGTAGCGCTGGCTTGCCGTTCTGTTCTCCGAATCCCATCCCGGCAGGTCTTCCAATTTCACTTCTTCGACAGTAGCGCCGGCGGGGATCTCGATCCGCATGTATACCAAGGTGCGAGGGATTTTCAGGCTGTTCAGTTGAGCCGCCTTTTCGAGCAGCGCGCCGGTGTAGCATTCGGCGGCATAGATCACAAACCGGCCACGCGAATTCCAGCGGGCCGTATCGCTGACGGCCGCGCCGCCGCCATCGAGAAGCGGATGAGCCAGCGAACCGATACGGTAGGCTTCCAGGACCCTCTTAGAGGGGAAGGCCGTGCTCGACATCGTTCAGCATGCCCTCTACGCGGCGCGCGCCAATCTCCGTTCTGGCGACGTGCAGAGGCGATTCACCGTCCAGCAGCGGGTGCGGCCGATTCAGAAACTCACGCGCTTCCGATGTGGATCCCCACAAGGCCTCGGCGAATGCGATCACGCGCGCCAAACGCTCGGTACGAGCGCTTTCCTCCGCCGAGAGACGACTGCGCCTCTTAAACGTGGCGGGAGGAACGATGCTGTACACAAACCGGTTAGCCGCGGTCTTAGGTTCGATCACCCTGTCCGCGACAACTTGTAAGGAGCGTTTCGGAAGACCAGCACGAACCAGCCGGTCGAGATCGCCCCACGTTTGCACTCGGCCCCGTAGGACTGACCGTCCTCCGAGCACTTCTGCCACACGCTCAACAGTTTCCATCTGGTGAATCTCTTAGTATCAATTGAGCCACACCCATCACTATATCACAAGGGCGCACGTGCCCTGGTACGGCTGGTCCTGCCGTCGCCCAGAGTAGGAAAACAGCCTGGCGGAGGTTCAGGGCAATCAGGGCTGGCGAGGCTTCTTGCCGGGGATGGCGGCGGGATTCTCGTGAACGCGCTCGCGGAAGCGCCCTTTCAAGCTGGCGGCGAGGGAAACGGCCTGTTCGCCGAACTTGTCGCGGAGGGCGTCGGCGGCGGCCATCGCTTTGCTCCAGCGCTCGGATTGCTGCTGGTCGAGCAGGCTCATCTGCCCCTCGCTGGTCTCGAGGTTTCCGGCCTGAACGCCGAGCAGGCGGATCGGTTTTCCGGTCCAGTTTTTGGTAAACAGGCTGCGGATTTCGGCCAGGATGACGGTGTCGAGTTGGGTGGCCTGATCGAGGGTATGGGCGCGGGTGAAGGTCGAGAAATCGGAATAGCGGAGTTTGAGCTGGACGGTGCGGGCAAAGAGTTGGTGGTCGCGGAGGCGGCGGGCGACCATTTCGGTGAGTTGGGCGAGGCTTGCGTCCAACTGTTCGCGGTCGGCGGTGTCTTCGTTATAGGTGTGTTCGTGGCTGATGGACTTGGGGTCTTCGGCCGCGCCGATGGGCGAGTCGAACCAGCCTCCGGCATCGAGGCCATGCGCTTTGCCTGCCAGGGCGAGTCCCCATTTACCGAAGCGCTCGGCGAGAAACTGCTCGTCGAGGCGGGCCAGATCGCCGATCTTGCGAATGCCCAATTGATGGAGCTGGCTTTCGGTCACCTTGCCGACGCCGGGGATCCGGCGGACATCGAGGGGGGCGAGAAAACGGGCTTCGAGTCCCGGCAGGACCCACAACACGCCATTGGGCTTGGCCTGGTCCGAACAGATCTTCGCTACCAGGCGCGAGGTAGCGACGCCGATGGAGCTGTTGAGCTTCGTTTTGGCGTAGATGGCATCGTGGAGTTTCTGAGCCGCTTTCAGAGGCGGACCGTGGAGACGCTCGGTGCCGGTGACCTCAATGTAGGCTTCGTCGATGGAGGCCATCTCGACTTGAGGACTGAACGAGTGGAGGACCTCGCGCACGAGTTGCGAATGCTCGCGGTACCGGTTGGGGTGGCCATCGACGAAGATCGCCTGGGGGCACAAGCGATAGGCGGTGCGCAGCGGCATCGCCGAATGCACGCCAAACTTGCGTGCTTCGTAGGAAGCCGCGGAGACGACACCACGCTGGTCAGGCCGGCCGCCGACGACTACGGGCTTGCCGAAGAGGGAGGGGTCGTAGAGTCGCTCGACGGACACGAAGAAGGTGTCCATGTCGACGTGAAAGACCGTACGTGGCCTGGCTTCCATGGCTAGCTCCGGCGGCGGGCCGAGATCACGCGCGGCCACCCGGCCAGGTCGGCCGTGCAATCCACCTCGTCCCAATCGGCGAGCAAATTGAGAATCCGGTCGCGCGACTGATAGCCGATTTCCATCACCAGCCAGCCGCCTGGATTCAGGATACGATGTGCGCCGGCGATGAGACGTTCGTAGATCTCGACTCCCGTGGGTCCCCCAAACAAGGCCAAGGAGGGTTCCCAGTCGCGGACTTCGCGCTGGAGCGTGGGTCCTTCGGGGTCCGGAATGTAGGGCGGGTTGGAGAGGACGAGTTCGAAGGTATTCGCGGCGATGCCGGAGGCCAGATCCATTACGGCGAAGTGCACGGCCGCACCCAGAGATTGGGCGTTTTGCCGGGCCACCTGGATTGCCTCCGCCGAAAGGTCCGTGGCGAAGACGGAACTGCCGGTCTCGAGTTGCCAGGTGACGGCGAGGGCTCCGGAGCCGGTGCCGATGTCGACGACGGTGCGCGCGGCGCGGGCGCGTTGGAGAGCGACTTCGATGACGTGTTCGGTTTCCGGCCGCGGAATCAGGACGGCCGGGGTGACGCGGAATTCGCGCCCCCAGAATTCCTGGCGCTTGGTGATGTACTGCGTGGGTTTGCCCTGGAGCCGTTCGTGGAGGTAGCGGCCGTAGTGGATCCAGGCGACCTCAGTCAGCGGTTCCTCCCCATGGCCGTAGAGATACGATTTCGGCTGCCGGCCCAGGGCGTGGCAGAGGAGCACTTCAGCCGTGAGCCGCGGGGCCGGGATAGAGGCTCGTTCCAGTAGTTGTGTCCCCTCGAGGAGGGCGTTTTTGACAGTGATACGCATCCGCCGCCGCTACTACCAGTATCGCCAGGAGCGAGAGGGGCACGGCGGCGCTGTAGGGTGGTCCGGCAAAGATGAGGAGGACGGTCGGCGGCAGGGCTACGAGGAACAGAGCGGTTCGCAGGCGGGGCGAAACGCGGCGCGCACCCACGACGGCGGCGGCCAGCAGAACCACCAGGAGATCCTGTGTATAGGCGTGGTGCGAGACGAGCAGGCTCGGAATCGTTGCCAGGCTGAGCACGACGGGAAAGTCGCGCTGCTTCCAGGCGATGAAGGCGAAGAGGACGATGGTGGCAGCGCTGAGCGGTGCTTCGATGGCCCAACTGTCGCCGCCGGTGAGCGCCGCGACGAATCCGCGCCAGGCGGGCATGCGGCCGAGGTCGGTGTGCAAGTCACCGCGGCTGAGCAGGGCAGCGAATTCGCCAGGCCAACCCCACCCGGCGGCGATGGTGCTCAGCAGGAAGAGACCGGCGCAACCTGTCACTGCGCCGGCCAGGTAGCGCCACTGGCGGTGCAGCACGACGGCGACGGGAACCAGCAGAAACAGGTGGAACTTGATGGTACAGAGGCTGAGCAGCAGGCCCGCCAGGAAGGGACGGCGCGGGGCCAGATAAAAGGAAAACCCGGCGAGCGCGACGGTAAGGCCGACATCCTGGCCGTTGGCGAAGTTGATGAGCAGCG
>JAEUQD010000476.1 GCA_016789925.1 Bryobacterales bacterium
TGGGTCCGTTGATCTTGCGAAGTTTCCAGAGCCAGACGCCGAGGGCGCCGACGCGCCAGGCGGTGGGTCCCCACCAGCTTTGGAGGGCGGGCTTCATGCTCATCTTCCAGCACTTCATCATGATCTGCCACTGAAGGGGCGACATCTCGCGGCTTTCCGAGACGCCTTGCTTGGTTCCCATACGGGTGTCGTGCAGCGGGGTGAAGATGGAGGGGACGAAGAAGGCGAAGAGGCCGCGGTGCTCGACTTCGTAGAGGAGGTCGAGGGTGGCCTTGCAGTCGTCATCGGTTTCGCCGGGGTTGCCGATCATGAGGGTGATGACAGGAAACCAGTTGTTCTTGTTGAGGATGGTGAGCCCCTGGATGAGGACGCTGGGCCACTCGTCGATGGGGAAGGGCGCGGACTTGCCGGGCATGATCTGCTTGGCGACGCGGACCGAGGCGGTTTCCATGCCGATCAGGGGCGACAGCATGCGGCCTTCGGGATGCGAACTGAGGCGCGGCAGTTTGACAGGGCTCTTGTCGAGGAGCAGGTCAGAGAGTTGCTTAATGAGGGTGGGGTCGACGACGACCGGGGCCATGGTGGAGTGGCTGAGGATGTGGTGGTCGACGCCGGGGGTTTCGACGACTTCGCGATAGAGGTCGGTGAGGGCTTCGCGATTGGGGAAGTAGAAGGGGGTTCCGGTGCCGACCTGGCCCCAGATGAACATGTCCTCGGTGGCGAGCGAGATCTGGCGGTTGCCGTGCTCGACGTTGGCGCGGACGGCTTCCATGATGCTGTTCTTGGGGAAATCGATTTGGGGGTTGAGGTCGGGGAGACAGAACTGGCAGCGGCGGCCGCAGCCGGTGGTCATTTCGACGACGCCGAAGGTGGTGCGCTTGCGCGGAGTCAGGAGGCCGGCGCGCTGTTTGGGGTGGGTGACAGTGGCGTTGCGGGGCAGTTCCTCGCCGGCGATGGCCTTCCGGAAAAGGTCGAGCACGTCTTCGGATTCGCTGCGTCCGTCGACGACGCAGTCGACGCTCAAGGCGTCGAAACTGTCGGTTTCCGAGATCTGCCAGCCGCCGGAGCCGCCGACGATCACCTTGAAGTTGTCCCGGTGCGGATTGTCCTTGAGAGTTTGGAAGAGTTCCTTGGCGTAGAAAGAATTGATGGGTTCCTTGGAGGAGCCGAAGATGGAGGCGTAGACGCCGGCGGCGAAGGTGACGCCGAGGGGGTTGTGGGTGGAGACGCCGATGACGCGCGTGCGTGGGCCGATGAACTTATGGAGGTCGGCGGGGTAGCAACAGACGATATCGTCGGGCGAGAACTCGCGCAGCAGCGAAGCCTCGACCAAGCGGACTCCAGCGGGCATGTAAAGAGCGGAGCCATCGGGGTTGCGCTCCGTTTCGCGCCACTTGGGATACTTCTGGGTAATGACCTTCTCCATGCGGGCGGGCAGGGAAGCGAGGGCCATCTGGATGAAGTAGCCCGCGTGGTCAATGGTCTCGGTCAGCGGCGCCGTAAGGACGATGAGCTTGCCTGAATGGGACAGAGAGCCGTTCGCGGAGGAATTGGTCGTCATGTTCGCACCCGTATTTTTGAAGTTTATAACTAAAGACGGGTGTAGTGCGAAGAATTGCAGCGGGTGGGGTTTTCCACGGGGGGATTGCCTGCTTATGGAGGTTCAAACGAAACCACCGATGCGGCCAAGGGCGGCCCCAGGGCAAACAGGGCGACCGCATTCGCCGCGGCGGAGTTGGCGCCGGCGCCAAAGGCGGACGGTGAAGTACTGTTGACAACAAGGTGCCAGGAGCACTCCCCTATCTATGCCGGGGGCC
>JAEUQD010000524.1 GCA_016789925.1 Bryobacterales bacterium
CACTGCCTGCAATACTACGCCATCGTGTGGGTGTATAACGTCAACCGTGTCGCCAAGGGATCGCCGGTGGCCGCTCCGGGCCGGTTTCTGTTCCGCCCCCGGGCCGCGCTGATCCTGCTCTATGGCTTACTGATCCTCGCCTACGGCGCCATCAACTACCTCCGCAAGTATGTCGGGGATCCGGACTGGAGCACGTATCTGGTCGCGGTCATCGCCACATCGAGCATTCTGCACTATTACTACGACGGGTTCATCTGGAAGATCCGCGAGACCCGGACACGCCAGTTTCTGGGAATCCGGGACTCTCAGGGGAGTCTCTCGCCGGGGCCTGGGTGGCGCTCTTGGCATGCGTTTCGCACGCACGGCGCCGGGCACCTCGCAACGCTGGGTGGAGTCGTCGCGGTGCTCGCTTATCTCGAGTTACAGCGCCCCAACGACGATCTCGCCATCGGCCGGGCCCTTGCCTTGGCCGCGCCTGAGGTGGAGGAAGCTCACCTTCGGCTCGGCGACGCCCTTCGGAACCGGGGCGATCACACACAAGCCGCGGCAGCCTACCGGGACGCGATTCGCCGGAAGCCGTCCTACCTCGAAGCGCAGGTGAATCTGGGGGTGACGCTTGCCAGCCTTGGCCGGATCGATGAAGCAATGGCCGCTTATCGTCAGGCCCTCGCGCTCGCCCCCGGCTTCGCCACTGCCCGCTTCAACCTGGCCGGACTCCTGCTCAGTAAAGGCGACACCCAAGCTGCCCTCCACGAGTACACCGCGGTCCTCGGTGGCGATGACCCGCAAGCTCGCAGCCTGGCCGCCCAAGCCATTGCTCAGATCCGTGGCCAGAGATAGCCCGGTTCCCGCAGCACAACGACCAGGGCCGGCTACGACAGCCTGAGGCCGACCCGCTTCGACGGACCCGCTTCGACCCCGCGCGTGATCCAGTTTGGTTTGAAGGTTCTGTTCTGACCGGACTCGGCCATTTCGAACCCTTCCGCTTGAGGAATCCTCCGGCGAGGGGCCGTGTGGCCCCTCGCCCTTCCGAACGGCCCGTTACGGCCGCGCGACCGAAGTCACGGAAACCGTGATCGGCGGCGTAGAGCCGAATTGGACGCGGAATGTGTTGACTCCCGGTGCAGGGCCGAGCCGCACCGGCACGTGCACCGCTCCCCAGGAGCCCGGAATCGGCGCCGGCGTGCCGATGATTCCATTGCCGGCTACCACCTCTCCGCGGAACTGCAGTTGGGCGGGGTCGTTGATCGCGATCCCGATCTTGTCCGTTACGAGGAAGAAGAGATAGCCTTCCGTGCCCGGGAACGTGAGGTTCGCCATCGGCTCGCCCCAATATTCCGAGTACGGCGTCGGATCCGCGAGGAAGCCCGTGACGTACTGCCGCGCCGTCGCGGGCACTCCCGAAGGCACCCCGAGCCAGTAGGGCACCACCGTCGTTACGCCGTGGCCTTCGGTGCCGGTGATGGTGATCATGCCCTGATACTCATCCGGCGGCAGGTTAATCGCGAACCAGCGCGGGTAAATCGTTTCGGTCTTGCCGGGCTCCACCGTGACGGTGAGCGTGTCCGAGCCCATGTCGATGCAGGCCTGGTCGGTCACGCGGCAGGTGGAAGGGATCGTCATCAGCTTCAGCGGTGGCGCCCAATCGAAGGGGACGGTGCGCAGCGTGTAGGTTTCCGTCGCTGCGCCCAGGTTGGTGAGTGCCAGGGCGCGGTGCTGCGACACGTTTTGCGCCGTGATGCCGAAGCTCAACGAGGTCGGATAGACCGCCAGCGTGTTGCGCAGCGAGGCAATCAGGTTCAACTCCCCGGCGCCTCCCTCCACTACGCGCGCGATCTGCCCGTCGGCCTGCGCGAGTGGCTTGGCCGAGTTGACGATCAGCGAACGGTATTGACTCTCGGTCAGCCCCGGCCGTTTGCTCATCAGCGCGGCGAGCGCGCCCGAGACCGTGGCCACCGCAAAGCTGACGGTCTGCGTTCCAATCCGCGTTCCGTACCCCGAGGGCGAATAAAGCGCCCCGGCTGGCGTCGTCTTCTGCGCTGCGACGTAGCGCGGATCGCCTACCGCCACGAGGTCCGGCTTGATCCGGTGATCGAACGTGGGCCCGCGGCCGGAGTAAGGCGCGACCAGGTTCGTCTCCAACGGGTACTCTACGCCGTCGAACTGCACGTTCAGATTCACCGGACCCTGTGCGATCGCGTCGCGCAGCGCGCGTCCATCGTTGAAGCCCACCACCACGCCGCCCAGCGCCGCCGTTCCGGAGAGGAAGCGTGCGGGCGCCGTCGCCGCGTTCGCGGTATAGAAGATGGCCGCCACTGCACCCGCAGCCTCCAGGTTCTTCAGTTTCACTTCGGGCGTGCATCCGGCGAAGCCCGCCACGGCGATCCGCCCGGTGAGCGAATTCGCCGGCAGCGCCGTGCAGGCGTTACCCGTTCCATCGAGCGCCACGATGTCCGCCGCGGGTCCAGCCACGCGGTCCGGGTTCTCCAGGCTTCCCATGAACCAGTGGTTGCTCGACGCGAACGCCTGCCGCGCCGCGCCGCCCCCGAACGTGATCGCGCCCGCGTAGAGCCGCGAGTTGGGCGTCCCACCCACGGTCAGGACATCGGGCGAGATCGGCGGATCCATCAATGTGGCGCGCTGCGGGCCGAGCGGCCCGGTCGGCGTGACCAGGATCAGGCCCGCCTGCCGCGCGCGGTCCACCGCGGCGCGCAGGGCGGAGCGGACATCCTCCACGGGACCGTTCACGAACATGAAGCTCATGTTGGCGATGTCCATGCCGTCCGCCACGGCGTCGTCGAGCGCCTTCGTAATGCTGGTCCCGCCGGTCACCGCGTACACGCCCAGCCAAGCCTTGGGCGCGATGCCGGACATCATGCCGTAGGGCGTCTGATGCGGAACGCCGGCGATGATCGACGCGACGGCCGTTCCGTGTCCCGTCATGTCCGCCACCGTGTCAGTGGGCAGCGGGTCGCGAAAGGCCAGCAGCGAAGCGTATTGCCGCGCCACGATGATCTTGCCGCTGGTGTGTGGCTCATTCGCCGCCGGGAAGAAGCGCGGATAGCCCTGAGGCGCCTTCATCGACTTGTCCTGAAACGCGGGGTGATCGGCGACGATGCCGCTATCGAGGATGGCCACCTTCACGCCGGCGCCCACGGTGTCGCGGCCGCCCAGCGCCATCCAGGCTTCCGCGATGCCGTTCATCTCCATCGCCTTGTCGGAAGCAAACTGGATCTCGCAGTCGGCGTAGACGCCGCGCACGCCGGGGATCTCCCGCAGCGCTGCGGCGCGATTCTCCGGGACGCTCACGATCACGGCATTCAGGACGTTTTCGAGTGTAGTCAGCACTTGTGCGTCCCGCGCCGTCAGCGCTTCTGCCACCGCGGTGCGCTGCCAACGCAGCGATGTCTGCCGCGCGCGCGCCTGCGGGGTACGAATCGCCGATGGACGGGCAAGGGCCGCCATCGGTTCGCCTTCCAGTTCCACCAGGTAGGTCCGGCGCGCGGCGTCACCCCAAGCGGGCGCCACCACCAGGACCGGGATCAGAAAAGTAGTTCTCAGAGTGGAGAGCATGAGGGGAATTCCTTCCGAGATCCCTTGTACCGCCGCTGTGCGCCGCACCGTGAGCGACAACTCACGCCACTCGCTAGCCAACTCGCGACACGGCGCGACAACGCCGCGCCCCCCCCTTGCCGTCCGTAATCGACCCACATAAAATTTAGATGTGTTTATCCGCGATCTTCCCGGAATGGGAGAATCATGGGTTTATTAGGCCGGCGGACCGAGCCGGTTCCGATCAAGGAAACGGGGCATCGGCGACTGAACTCCTGGAAGGAGATCGCCGCCTATCTGTTGACTTCTGTCCGGACCGTCCAGCGCTGGGAGCAAACGGAGCAACTGCCTGTCCGCCGTCACGAGCATGGAAGAAGCGGTACCGTCTTCGCGCTCACTCAGGATCTGGATGCGTGGCTGGCGGGGCGTACGAAGGCGTTCGAGGTGCCGGAGCCGCCGCCCCGCCGCCGTGTGTGGTGGGGCATCGGCCTCGCGATCCTGACGATTGCAGCCGGAATCGCGGTGCTGCTGCAGGTGAGGCGCAGCGCGCCAGTCGCCTCGCTGGCGGTCCTTCCCTTCGTCAACGAGGGAGGAGATCCCAACACGGAGTATCTCAGCGCCGGGCTGCCGGAGAGCATAACGCGCGGGCTGTCCCGGCTCAGCGGCTTCCAGGTGAAAGTGATCTCGCAGCGCGCCGTCGCGCACATAAAGAATGACCACCTCGATGCGCAGGATGCCGGTCGCCTGCTGAACGCCGAGGCGGTCCTTACGGGGCGGGTTACCCAGCGCGGTTCCGATCTCACCGTCAGCGTCGAACTGATCGACGCACGGGACAACTCGCAAATTTGGGGGGAACGCTTCGACCGGAAGATCGCCGACGTGATTGCCGTCCAGGAGCAGATCGCGCACGAGATCGCCGCGCGTCTCCGCCTGCGCCTCAGTCCCCCGCAGAAGGCCGATCTGGAACGGCGGCCCACCGCAAGTCCGGAAGCCCACCGGGACTACCTGCGTGGCCGCTACCACTGGAACCGCCGTTCGGAGGGCGGGCTGAAACTCGCTATCGATTATTTCCAGAAGGCGATCGATGAAGATCCGATTTACGGCCTCGCGTACGCCGGTCTCGCGGAAAGCTACGCCGTTCTCAGCTACTATGGGCCTGCCGATAACCGCGAATGCGCGCCGAAGGCGCTCGCCGCGGCCGCCCGGGCCCTGGAACTGGATCCCTCCTTATCCGAAGCCTGGACCGCGCGCGGACAGGTGGAGGCCGACTTCCATTGGAATTGGGCGGCCGCGGAGCGCAGCTTCCGGCGTGCGATCGAACTCAATGAGCGCAATGCCGACGCGCACCACTGGTACAGCGAGTTCCTGGCTGCGCTCGGCCGCTTTGAGGACCAGCGCCGCGAGGTGATGCGCGCGGCGGAACTGGATCCGCTGTCGCCGATCATCACCAATAATCAGGGGCACGTGCACTTCTTCGCCCGGCGGTACGCGGAAGCCGCCGAGTGTTATCGCAAAGCGATGGCCGAGTTCCCGCACTTCGCGAATCCGCACAAAGATCTGGGACGGCTTTTTCTCGCCGAGGGCAAGCCGCGGGAGGCGATTGCGGAACTGGAGCGCGCCGCCGCGCTGGGTCTGCCGCCCCCGGAGACCGGGCTTCTGGCGCTGGCTTATCGCCGCGGGGGTGACACCGCGCGCGCTCTTCTCCTCGAGCGGGAACTGGCGGCCAGGGTGCAGTCGGGGAGCGTGCCCTCTTACGCGATGATCTATGTGGCGCTTGGTCTCGGGGACCGGGCGCGCGCTCTCGACTGGCTGGAGAAAGCGCTCGAAGAGCGTGGCCAGACCGTAAAGTGGATCGGCGTCGATCCCCTTTTCGATCCTCTGCGCGACGAGCCGCGATTCCAGGCGATGCTGCGCCGCATGGGCCTGCCTATGGCGCGA
>JAEUQD010000526.1 GCA_016789925.1 Bryobacterales bacterium
GCGGCCGCGCCTTCGCCCAACGACAAGGAAACCAAGCAGAAGCTGACCGATTTGGGCGTGCAGCGAGCCAAACAGTGGGGCTGGGTTAACACCTATACCTACACCAAGAGCCTTGGCGAGCAGTTGATCGCGATGGAGCCGGGGCTGCGATATACGATCGTTCGGCCCGCGATTGTCGAGGCAGCGCTCGACTATCCGTTCCCGGGATGGGTGGAAGGCGGGCGCACCGCCGCGCCGCTGGTGATGATGGCCATGCAGGGCCTGCGCCACTGGCCGGTGCGGGAAGATGCGCCAATGGAAGTGGTTCCCGTGGACCAGGTAGCTGGGGCCATCATTCTGGCCGGTGCGCTGCTACTGCATCACGAAGCCGCGCCCGTCTATCACCTCGCGACGGCGGACCGGAATCCCGTTTCCTACGGCCAGATCATCCGCTGGATCAACGCCGAGTACTTGAAGGATAACCGCAAGATCAAATTGCTCACTCCCGGTGTCGTCGTGATGACGCCGGAAGTGGCCAGGTCGCGCGGGCAACTCGTTTCGCGCAAGCTGACGGGGATCTACGAGTTCCTCACCGAGGTGCGGCAGTTTGCCCAGAAGAACAAGTTGCCCTTCGCCAAGCGCCTCACCAAGCTGGGCAACAACATCCGCATGATCACGAGGCAGTTGTCGATTCGCGAGGCGGCGCTCGAGTTGTACCAGCCGTTCCTCTACGACAACCGGTTTATCTTTGAAAGCGAGAACATTCGCACCGCTCATGCCCGCCTTTCCGAAGAGGAACAGCGGAAATTACCCTGGTGGCCCGAGCGCATCCGGTGGCGTCACTACTGGACAGTGAACGAACTGCGCGGGATTCAGAAGTGGGTGGAGGGCGAGTCGACAAAGGCCTATTCGTTCAAGCTATAGGAGAATAGGTTCTATGGGCGCTGAGCGGGACCGGTTGCTGGCGACGGCACGGCGGGAGAAACACTGGCGCAAGTGGGGACCTTACCTGTCGGACCGAGCTTGGGGCACGGTCAGGGAAGACTACTCGGCCAACGGCGACGCCTGGAATTATCTGCCGCACGACTGGGCCCGGTCGAAGGCCTACCGGTGGGGTGAGGACGGCCTGCTGGGCGTCTGCGACAACCATCAGCGCCTGTGTTTTTCGGTGGCGCTTTGGAACGGCCGCGATCCCATCTTGAAGGAACGCCTTTTCGGGCTGACGGGTCCGGAGGGCAACCACGGCGAAGACGTCAAAGAGCTGTATTACTATCTCGACTCGACGCCCACGCATTCCTACCTGAAGGCCCTTTATAAGTACCCCCAGAACGAATTCCCCTACGACTGCCTGACGCGCGAGAACCAGTCGCGGAAGCAAAGGGACTGGCGGCAACTCGACCCGGAGTTTGAACTGTTGGATACGGGCGTCTTTCAAGATAACCGCTACTGGGATGTCTTTGTCGAATACGCCAAGGCGGACACGGAAGATATCCTGATTCGCATCACGATTCATAACCGCGGGCAGGACGAATCTGAACTCGTAGTGCTGCCCACCGTCTGGTTCCGGAATACGTGGGCGTGGGGACGCGACCCGCACCGCCCGGTCTTGTGGGCTGAGCGCGGCGATTCGATCGCCATCGAGCACGCGACCCTCGGCCGCTACAGCCTCTGGGCCGAGGATTCGCCGGAGTGGCTGTTCACCGAAAACGAAACCAACACCGAGCGTCTCTGCAATCACCCGGGGATGACCCGGCATTACAAAGATGCCTTCCATGAGCGGATCGTTCATGGAAGGCTCGATGCAGTGAACCATGCGGGCCGCGGCACCAAAGCCGCTCCTGTCTACAGGCTCACTATCGCCGGCGGGCAGTCCAGGGAACTGCGTCTGCGGCTGACGAATCGCACCGAGCCCATCGACTTCAACGCCGTGATGGCGCAGCGCAGCGCCGAGGCCGACGAGTTCTACTCCTTTCAGCCGCCGCATTTGCCGGAAGACGCCAGGCGCGTGCAGCGGCAGGCGTTCGCCGGCCTGCTTTGGAGTAAGCAGTTCTACCACTACGTGATCGAGCAATGGCTGGAGGGCGACCCGGCCATGCCTCCTCCTCCGCAGTCGCGCAAGGTGGGACGAAATTCGGCCTGGGTGCATGTCTACAACGACGACGTTCTCACCATGCCCGACAAGTGGGAATATCCATGGTTTGCGGCTTGGGATTCGGCGTTCCACATGATCACGATGTCGATGGTGGACCCCGAATTCGCCAAGGCTGAGTTGAGCCGGTTTCTGAGGGAATGGTACATGCACCCGAACGGGCAGATCCCGGCGTACGAGTGGAAGTTTGAAGACGTCAATCCGCCGGTGCATGCGTGGGCTTGCTGGCGGATCTTCAAAATCGATGGGAAGCTGACCGGCAAGCCCGACCTGAAGTTCCTCGAGGGCGTCTTCCACAAGCTGCTGATGAACTTCACGTGGTGGGTGAATCGCAAAGATACGCTCGGCAACAACATCTTCGAAGGCGGCTTTCTGGGGCTGGACAACATAGGCGTTTTCGACCGGTCGGCCAAACTGCCCGATGGCGCGACCATCGAGCAGTCGGACGGAACGTCGTGGATGGCGATGTATTGCCTGAACATGCTGCGGATCGCGATTGAACTCGCGCAGCAGAACCCGGCGTACGAAGACATCGCCAGCAAGTTCTTTGAGCACTTTCTGTATATTGCCGCCGCCATGAACTCTCCGGATCGCGGCCTTTGGGACGAAGAGGATGGCTTCTACTACGACCGGTTGCGGTCGCCCGATGGGATCCAGACCAAGCTGAAGGTCCGGTCGATGGTGGGGCTGATCCCGCTTTGCGCAGTAGATACTTTTGATGGGAGCGTGCTGGCCAAACTGCCGGGCTTTCACGGCCGCATGCAGTGGTTTCTGCAAAACCGGCCCGACCTGGCGGAGAACATTGCCTCGGTAACACTGGAAGGCGTTCATGATCGGCGGTTGCTCGCCCTTTGCCATGGATCGAGGATGCGGCGCATCCTGCAGTGCATGCTGGACTCGGAAGAGTTTCTTTCGGCGTATGGTATCCGGTCACTGTCGGCCTATCACCGGCGGAGCCCTTACATCTATTGGGCGAACGGCCAGGAACACCGGGTGGACTACGAACCGGCGGAGTCTACGACAGGCATGTTTGGCGGCAATTCGAACTGGCGTGGACCTATCTGGTGGCCGGTCAACTACCTGCTCATCGAATCGCTGCAGCGCTTCCACCATTACTATGGCGACCAGTTCCAGGTGGAATTTCCGACCGGTTCCTGCAACCTGGTGACCCTGGGCGAGTTAGCCACGCAGCTCTCGCGACGCCTTGCGCGGCTATTCGTGCGCGACGGCCGGTCTCAGCGCCGGCCTGTGTTCGGCGATATCGAGCAGTTTCAAACCGATCCGCATTTCAAGGATTACCTGCTCTTCTACGAGTACTTCCACGGAGACAATGGCGCGGGTCTGGGTGCGTCGCACCAGACCGGTTGGACCAGCCTTGTCGCTAAGGTGCTCCAGCAGAGCGGCGTCTAGTCCTGCGATACGATAGCGGGTTTGCATGCAACCGCTATCCGGTATTTATCCGATCCTCAACACGACCTTTCACGACGACGGCGCGCTCGATCTGGCCAGCCAGACCCGGCTCGTCGATCATCTCCTGGAGGAGGGGGCCCATGGCCTGGGCCTGTTCGGGAACGCGAGCGAAGGGTATGCGCTCGAAAGCGACGAACGCGTCCGGCTGATGAAGGCGATCGCGCGGACAGTGAATGGCCGCGTTCCGCTGGTGGCTTCCAGCGGCCATACGGGAACCGATGCCGCCGTCCGGCTCAGCCGCGAGATGCAGGACTTGGGCGCCTCCGCGCTTATGGTGCTGCCCCCTTACTTTCTGAAGACCGATGGCGACGGGCTTCTGTTCTATTTCGACGCGATCAG
>JAEUQD010000612.1 GCA_016789925.1 Bryobacterales bacterium
ATGGTCAGGAACTTCACGATGAGCGTCTTGCCCAACTCGATCTCGACCGTGATCTCATCGCCCCGCTGCATGCCATAGAAGAACTGCGCCGTCGGCAGCACTTCCACGTCGCTCCACGCCTGCTGGTTGCGAGCGAACTTGACGTACACATCCGGATACATGAGGTAACTCATCAGATCCGTCTGCGATAACTTGTGACCCGCCTTTTTGCTCGCTACTTCGGCCGCTTCTTTCAGATCCACGGCAGGCAGGTGCGCCCCGGGCCGTCCCTTGCGGGGCTTCTCTCCCTTTAGCACGATCTGCTGGAGTTTCTTCGGCCAGCCACCCTGCGGCTCGCCCAGCGACCCCATGAACATATCCACCACCGAGTTCGGAATGTGCAGCGAATGGTTCGGACCCAAGGCTTCGATGTCCCGCGTCGTCAACCCGTGCGACACCAGGAACAACGCCATATCGCCCACAACCTTCGACGACGGTGTCACCTTGACGATGTCGCCAAACGCCATGTTCACGTCGGCATACGCGCGCGCCACTTCGGGCCAGCGTTCGCCCAGCCCCATCGCCTCGGCCTGCTCTTTCAAGTTCGTGTACTGTCCGCCCGGCATCTCGTGCAGATACACTTCCGCCGTGCCGGACTTCGGCCCGGAATCAAACGGCGCATACCAGCCGCGCACCACTTCCCAGTAATCCGCGTAACGTTGCAGCGCATCCGTGTCCAACCCCGTCGCCCGCGGCGTATTCTCGAGCGCCGCCACTACTGAGTTCAGATTCGGTTGCGAGGTTGTGCCCGACATCGACGACACCGCCGCGTCAGCCACGTCCACGCCCGCGTCGCACGCCTTCAGAATCGACGCGGCATTGATGCCGCTCGTATCGTGGGTATGGAAATGGATCGGGAGCCCCACTTCTTCCCGGAGCGCCTTGACGAGCTTCGTCGCCGCGTACGGCTTCACCAGTCCCGCCATGTCCTTGATGGCGAGAACGTGCGCACCCATCCGCTCCAGTTCCTTCGCCATCTTCACGTAGTATTCGAGCGGGTACTTATCCCGCTTCGGATCGAGAATATCTCCTGTGTAACAGATGGCCGCTTCGCAAATCCGGCTGGTCTTTCTCACCGCCTCCATCGCGGCCTTCATGTTCGGCAGCCAGTTGAGCGAATCGAAAATCCGGAAGATGTCGATGCCCCGCGCGGCCGCCTCCTTCACAAACTCGCGCACGACATTATCCGGATAAGCCGTGTATCCCACCGCGTTCGAGGCACGGAACAGCATCTGGAAACAGATATTCGGGATCGCTTCCCGCAGCCGCTGCAGCCGCCGCCACGGATCTTCATGCAGAAACCGCAGGGCCACGTCGAATGTCGCCCCGCCCCACATCTCCAGGGAAAACAGGTTATGCAGCCGGTGCGACACCCAGTTGGCGATCGCCATCAGATCGTAGGTCCGCACCCGCGTCGCCATCAACGATTGATGCGCGTCGCGGAACGTCGTGTCCGTCATCAGCAGCCCTTTCTGCTGCCGCATCCAGTTCGCGAATTTCTCCGGACCCAACTCATCCAACAAATGCCGCGTTCCCTTCGGCGCGGCCGACGCATCATGTTCCGGAATCGGAGCCGCCCGCATTACGGCCGGGCGCGGCTTACCGGCCACCTCCGGATTGCCGTTCACCGTCACCTCCGCAATGTAAGTCAACAGCCGCGTGGCGCGGTCGCGCCGCACAGAAAACCGGAATAACTCGGGCGTCTCGTCGAGAAACCGCGTAGTGACCGTCCCCTGCTGAAACTCGGCGTGATTGACGACGTTCTCCAGAAACTGGATGTTCGTCTTCACACCGCGAATGCGGAACTCGCGCAACGCCCGGTCCATGCGCTGGCAGGCGTGCTTGAATTCGCTGCCCCACGACGTCATCTTCACCAGCAGCGAATCGTAATAGGGCGTGATCACCGCCCCGCCATATGCCGACGCGCCGTCCAGCCTGATGCCGAATCCCGCCGGGGACCGGTAGGTCTGGATCCGGCCATAGTCCGGAATGAAGTTGTTCGCGGCGTCCTCGGTCGTGATCCGGCATTGGATTGCGTAGCCGTTCAGCCGGATGCCGTCCTGCCGCGGCAGGTTGATCTCGGGACCGTGCAACGGCAGCCCCTGCGCCACCTGAATCTGCGTCCGTACGATGTCCACCCCGGTCACCATCTCGGTCACCGTGTGCTCGACCTGGACCCGCGGATTTACTTCAATAAAGAACCATTCCTGCGTATCCGCGTCCAACAGAAACTCCACCGTTCCGGCGTTGTAGTATCCGGCGTGCCGCGCCAGGCGCACCGCCGCGTCTGTGATCGCGTCCCGAACCTCGCCGGGCAGAGAAACCGCCGGAGCCACCTCCACCACCTTCTGGTGACGGCGCTGCACCGAGCAATCCCGCTCGTACAAGTGAAGGATATTGCCGTGCTTGTCGCCAATGATCTGCACTTCGATGTGCCGCGGACGCGGGATGAACCGCTCCAGAAACACCGCCCCATTGCCGAACGCCGCCGCCGCTTCCCGCTGCGCCTCTTCGAGCAGCGGCTGTAACTTCTCCGCCGAGTCCACTACGCGCATCCCGCGCCCGCCCCCGCCGAAGGCCGCCTTGATAATGAGAGGATACTCGATGTTGCGCGCCGCCCGCTCCGCCTCGGCGTAGGTCGTCACGGCTTTCTTGGTCCCCGGAATCACAGGCAGGTTCGCTTCCTGCGCCAGCCGGCGCGCCGCCGTCTTGTCGCCCAGCAATTCCAAAAGGTCCGCCGACGGCCCCACAAAGGTGATCCCCGCCTTCTCGCACGCTCGCGGCAGCCCCGGATTCTCCGACAAAAACCCGTAGCCCGGGTGGATGTACCGGATCCCTTTCTCGAGCGCCAGCGCGATCGCCCCGTCGATATCGAGGTAGGCTTGCACCGGCCCCATGCCCTCGCCGATGAGATACGCTTCGTCCGCCTTGAACCGGTGCAGCGACAGCCGGTCTTCCTGCGAAAACACGGCCACCGTCCGGAATCCCAACTCGTTGGCCGCCCGCAAAATGCGGATCGCGATTTCCCCCCGGTTGAGCGCCAGCAATTTCTCCATATCCTTCCATGCTACGGGTCGCCTCCCACCCCGCACAAATTTTGTGGAACTTCCCCGCTCCCGCCTGCGTATCCCCGGCATGCGACCCGCACTGCTTCCCGCTATCCTCCTCCTGTCAGGCTGCGATGCGGCCGACTGGGGCGATTCCCGCAAGTACACCGAAGATTTCAGCTACACCTACGACCTGCAACCGGGCGGGCGGCTTTCCGTTGAAAATTTCAATGGAGGGGTCGAGGTCTACGCTTGGGACCAGCCCAAAGTGGAAATCACCGGCACCAAATTCGCCTCCCGCGAAGAAGACCTCGCGCGCATCAAGATCGACATCTCTCCCTCCCCCAACCGCATTCAGATCCGCACCGTGCGTCCCACCGAGGGCAGCCGCCGTGGTTCCCTGGGCGCGCGTTACCGGATCGCCGTCCCTCGCAAGACCAGCCTCGAACGCGTTGAGAGTTCCAACGGTCCGGTCCGCGTCGAGGGCCTCGAAGGCGAGGGCCGCATCACCACTTCCAACGGTCCCATCCGGCTCACCCGCCACTCCGGCAATCTCGCCCTGACCACTTCCAACGGACCCGTCGACATCAACGATGTCCAGGGCGTGCTCACCGTCACCACCTCCAACGGTCCGGTTACCGCCGCCGCCCTCAAAGGACACCTGGAAGCCACCACCTCCAATGGCCCCATCAAGGTCGATGTTGCCGAGACTCAGTCGGAAAAGCCCCTCCGTCTGCGCACCTCCAACGGCCCGGTGCAACTTACCCTCGCCTCACGCCCGTCCACCGACGTGATCGCCACGTCGAGCAACGGCCCCATCACGGTACGCGTCGCCGACAACGTCGGACTCCGGCTCAAGGCCCGCACGTCGAACTCGCGTGTTCAGTCCGACCTGCCCGTTACCGCTGTCGTCGAACAGTCCAAATCGCGCCTCGAGGGCACCATCGGCGCCGGCGGCCCGCTCCTCGATCTGACCACCTCCAACGGACCCATCAGGATCGCGAAAAACTAGCTCGAACCGTCAGCGGGTATTCCCATCCCTTCGAAGCCGCAGCCTTCTCCCCCGCGGGCTGCTCACGAGGCCGGCGCGCTGGCGCAACATGTAGCCGGAACGCCTTATGTTCAATCCAGTATTGCGAGCACCGGCGCTATCCTGAGATAGAGGTTAGCTGTCATGGCCCAACTGGACTGGTCTCAGTGCTCCGCGGTGGAAAGCGTTCCGGGCAAGGTGAGTGGGGCTTGGGTGCTCAAAGGTACCCGGATGCCCGTGCAGACCGTCTTCGAGAACCTCGAAGCCGGCCTCTCCGTCAAGGAGATCACTGAGGTGTTCGATGTGACTGAAGAGGAAGTCCGCGCCGTCCTGCAATTTGCCGCACAAAGCCTCGAAAAAGTGCCGGCGCACGGATGAAGATCCTCTTCGACAACGGCACACCCAATCCGATTGCGCGCAGTCTGCGTGGCCACGACGTAGCGTTTGCGCGAAGAGTCGGCTGGCACGAACTGAACAACGGTGAGTTGCTCAAGCAAGCGGAGTTGGCCGGGTTTCATGTCCTGGTGACAACCGACAAGAACATACGCTATCAACAGAATCTCGCCGGGCGCCGAATCGCGATCGTCGCATTGGGCAACCAGCAGTGGCCGGACGTGCGTCTCCATCTGGACAGGATCGTCGCCGCGATCGAGGCAGCCGCGCCCGGCAGCTACACCGAAGTCGAAATCCCTCACAATCGTTGATCGAAAAAGGACGACCGCTGTTAACGAAAGGAAGTCTTCCTTCGCTGGTCAACCCCGTCGCCAACGGCAGCTCGCTTTCCGGCTACCGCTACTAACAGGCCACCCGCGCCTCAAAGCTCTTCAGCTTCGCCGT
>JAEUQD010000640.1 GCA_016789925.1 Bryobacterales bacterium
CGCTCGCGAGGGATGGGAAGTCAACTGCGACGCCTACCGGAACTGGTTCCATCTGTTTTCGGGCGCGCGTGCTGCATGAAGCCAGCCCGCGTCAGTTGCATCAACTCGTAACCCGGGAGTATGGCGATTAACCGCCATACAGGCGCTTCTTCCGAAAATACACGGCGTGCCCATTTTCATTTCCGGGGGTGACGCGCGCGTCACGCAAAGCAGCGGCAACCTCGCCAAGGGTAGCCGGGCGCTTTATGGTCGGTGAGGCTGCTGGACTTGGTGTGTTTCCTGGTGTCCGGTTGGAGGCATTCGACGCCTCAGTAGCGGGACTGGCCGTCGGCGGGAGTGTGGATGACCCAAACGCCCCCCGATCGAGGCTTGCCAGAAGAAGCGTGCTACTTCACGGACTCGATGATCTGGATCTCCCGCTTCAGCAGCCCATTGACCATTTCTCCCAGCGGCACACCCTTGTCAGCCGCCCGTTCGGTCAAGTACCGTTGCACGTCCGCATCCAGGTAAATGGGCAGTCGCAACTCGGCGTTGGGCTGGAAGAATTTGCCGCGCACTCCCTTCGAAAAATCGTATTCAGACTTCATTCGTGCTCCTGATAAACGCGCACTTCGGTTTTGGTCGGACGCCGGGCTGAAATGATCCGAATCCGCGCCGTCTCGTCATCGATATGCTCGAAAGTGTGAACGACGAGAATCGACTGACCTCGCGTATCCTTCCCCATCGTAACCCACCGGACTTCCGTGAGGCTGTGTTCGTCGTCTGGAATCGTAAGCGCCAAGGGATCGCGAAAGACCTCGGCAGCTCGCTCGAAATCCACACCGTGCTTGCTGAAGTTAGTCCGCGCCTTGGCAGGGTCCCACTCAAACTCAAAGAGAAACGCCGCCATCGCTGCGTCTCATGTTAACGTGAGTCCGGTGATGGAGACAATTTCGGACGTCCGCGCGCCGGGATCACGCAAGCGGCCAAGCCCGCCAAGGGGAGGCCGGGCGTTCCATGGACGTTCCGGCGGTGTTGGACGGTGAGCTGCTGGTTGGGGTGGGCCGTGGGGGGAGGATCGGGGAGGGGCTGAATCGGCGGGACAGTGCCACCCGTCACATTGGAACTTTTCTCGAAATCTGACCGGGGTGTTTCGGTCAGCGCGCCGGACTCTGAGGAGTACAGCAGATTGCTGAGATCGGGTCGGGTGGGGGTAGCGAGATCGGCGGAGACACTGAACTTTCCGGGGAGATCGGGCGAAATGTGTTGCGGCTATCTGCGTTCTTGTAGCTCACCAACGGCTTGTTCGGCCAAAGTGCCATAGTGACGGACCAGATAGGATGACCCGCGGCGTCGATGGAAGGAGATGCTCGATGAACAAGACTAAGGCCGTGGTGGCCAGGACCCCGGAAGCATTGGCCCGAACATTGGGGCTCAGTGGATCTGAGTCGCACGAGTGGCAGGTCCAACACGCTCTCCTCAAGAAACTCCGGCGGATTGTGCGGGACGAGTCGCTGACCCATGCCGAGGTGGCGCAACGCGCTGGCTCCTCCAGAACCAGAGTCACCGCCATCCTGAACGGCAATCTCGATAATGTCTCGACCGATCTGCTCATCCGGCTCCTGAGCGGACTCGGCTATCGCGTGAAGGTAACCGTCTCGCGAATCGATTCGGCTGCGTGATGGCCTCCCAGATATCGGCCTCGTTTCCCACGTCTGCAAGAACCACCCTTTCGGTTCCCCTCATTTCGCTCATGCGATCCCCTGAGTGAGCGATGGCCCTGAATTCTTCCGGGGTATGGGCGCGGCGCAGAGGGGTTCAGTGTAGTTCTGTCAGTCCTCCTCATCCCCCCTCATCCCGTGCAGAGAGACCGGGAAGGAGGCGTGGAGCAGAGCGAAGCTCGCGGAAGGCGACACCGCGCATTTTGCTTGACACGAACAGCCACCTCATGGAGAGCTGACCCGCTTCGCTTCGACCCGACAATGCCCGACTAGTTCACGCAGTGCGCCTTTGATACAATTCCGTCAACATTATGGCCGCAAACACAGTACCGCTACCTGATGAATTCAATGTTACCGGCCGGGTCGTTCTATATGAGACGGGAGAACCGCTCGGCGATCTAGTCGTCCACATTTGGGATGTCGATCCTAATGAGAAGGGCGCGCTTATCGCAAACCTCACCACGGCGTTGCAAGTAGCCGCTGGAGAAAAGCTGGACGACGTAACCCTCCCGTCAGTCGAGCGTTTGGGCTCAGTCTTGACCGGCCCGGATGGCCGGTTTCGCCTCAGGATTCCCTCGAAGCTCTTTATCACCGGTGACCAGGAGGCGCGGCCCGACTTGATCCTGCTGGTTTTGGCGCCGGAGCGAGTGCTCGCCGGAAATAACCCCAAACGCTATTCGCGAGTGACGTTGCACGGCCTCCTGCATTTCTCGGTTTTTCCGCGCATCAATGCCGGCGTCGAAGAAGCGTACTCGATCCAGATACTCCAAGATGTCCTCGATGCAACCGGGTATCTATCCCGGCAAAAGATCACGCGTCGAGAGCAGGAGGTACGAGAGAGAGAGTTCCAGGCAGCACTTCAGAGCCAGCGTGACAAGGACAGGCTCAGCAAAAGAACGGCTGCCGAGAGTATACCGCTCAAGTCCTTGTCCGGTCTTCAGCTTTGGGCCGAACGACCGCAACATTACGTCTCCAACATCGACAGTACCCTTACGCAAAAGGTCCAGGAAGTTCTTGCTGCCGCCCTGGAGAGCAGCTCGCCCGGCACCACTTCGCGGGGTATGCGGCTCCGGCTCGACCCGCAGGAAATAGAGAGTTTGAGGCTGACACCGGAATCCAATCTGACGTCCTGGGCGCGAGTTGAGCCGATGCTGGCGCGTTTGGGCCTTGGTGCTTCGTCTCCACTTCGTATTGAGCGCCATTCCTTAGTGGACTGCGCTGACGATGCCCGTTTGCGCCATGCGCTGAATCCGCCGCCTCTGGAACCGCCTACGCCAGCCAGCGATGCGATCGGTAGCGCCATGCCCACGGAAGCAACCGAGTTCGTGCGAGCACGAATACCGGCGATCTTGGGATCCGGTGTGAGTTCGAACCACCTCGAAGGCCGACGGTCTCTTGAGGATATCCGCAGAGACATCACGCTGTTCAGTATGCCTCCCGCAGCGGGAGATTCGTCATCGATCTTTGACTTCTCCCATCTCCAGGTAGCCTTCCCGCCAATCTGGACTGAGTTATTCGATAATTCATTAATTGCGGGGGCCAGGGAACTCCATGCGGAACTGAACGAACGAGTGGAGACGAAAGCGGTTTCCAACCCCAAGAGCCTTTCGGATTTCGCAGGGGAAGTTGCCGCCGCTTTGGGGGGCGGCGGAGGGGGCTTAGCAATGAGGCCAGAGGTGCTCAATTTGGTTCCGGAATTACCAAAGGGAGTTTGGGCATCCATGGATTTGAGGACACAGCAATACCTGAATGGGCTGGTCGTCGCTTACGACTATTGGGCCCCCATGTCAACAAGCCCGACTGACCTCGACTGGCTCAGAGAAATAGCAGCCAAACTAGTGACGCCATTCATGAATCGCTCGCGGCTGACCAAGGTCTACGAGGAACTTACGACCAGACTGGAAGAGCCCTACCGGTTCGAAATTTACGCGCCCGGTTCGATAAACTTCGGGACACTGCTCACATATCGGCAGCGGTGGAGACCGCTTGGGTATCAGGTGGGGGAGCTCGTCAAGACCCTTCCTTTAGCGCCCCGGGAATCCCACAAGTTCAGCCTCAGGGAGGTCCGGAAACAGTCCTTCACGGAACGTCGCTCTGAGTCGAGCGAACAGGAACTCCATTCGGAGCGGTCGGAGACCATTCGCGCCGAAGCGGAGATTGTCGAAAAGGCTAGTAATCGCACAAACTTCAAGCTTGGTGCACAGGCCTCCGGAGGGTTCTTATTTTTCAGCGCATCGGTGAACACCAATCTGGAAGTGGATTCCGCTCGCGAATCCAGCAAGACCCGTAAGGATTTTCGTGAAGCGGCTTTGAAACAAACACAACGGTACAAGCAAAGCCGATCGCTTCAAGTGGACGTGGCGTCGTCCTTCGAGTCCGAGATGACGAGTTCGGGAGAGATCACCAATCCAAACGAAGAAATTCCGGTCACGTTCATGTTTTTTGAACTGCAACGTAAATTGGAGGTCTCCGAAAACTTGCATCGCGTCGAGCCTGTCATCTTGGTTGCCCAAGAGGTGCCGGCGCCCGACGAAATTACGGAAGCCTGGTTGATCCGCCATGCGCATCGGATCAGGCAGACTATCCTGGATCGGTCTTTGGAGAGTTCACTCGACTTCCTTACCACTTCATCAGCCGGGGACATGCTCGAAATCGAGCTACTCAAGGAATCGAAGGATCGCCATGCAGGTATCGTTCAGGACCTGAAAGGGCAACTTGCGGCCCAGCAGAACAAGTTAATGCTCGCGCAGCAAGGGCTGGACACAGCTCTTCAAAGTCTGGCGGTCATGACCGGGGGCGGCACCGAAGCAGGACGGGACGCGGAGCGTGTCCGAGTGGATGCGGCGCGCGAGGCCGCCTCGCGGGCGCAACAGATTACCGAAGACATCCGCTCTCAACTGGGCGGTGAGATCGCAGCCCTGCAGGCGGCTGAGGAAAAGTATGGAACCGCGGTCCGGGAGCGGATCGATCGCCAGCAGGCGGTTCTTCGTCTTCGGCTCCACGTGAAGGAAAACATTCTGCATTACATGCATGCGATTTGGCACCATGAACTGCCAGATCAGCGATTTCTCCGGCTCTTCCAGATTTCGGTTCCCGTGTTTCAGCCTCCGGACGGCGAACATGTGGAGGTAACCTCCGACGCGAATCCCATCTTGGACTTCGATGCCGAACCGCACGCTGCGGCGTACCGAGTTCGCTTGCCGCGAATGACAGCAATTCCGCCGCAGGAGCAGTGGCGTCCCCTTTATGAGCTGGCAGATCTGGACCGCGTAGTGGGATTCTGGGGGAACTATATTGCGTTTCCCTTCCGTAAGAGTAATTACTTGGCTCATCTGCTGGTGCAAGACTATGTCGACGAATGGCTGGGTGCGCTCGATCCGATAGACAGCGCAAACGTGACACTCAATGACCTGACCGACTACGCGGTTTGCCTGCGGAAACATCGCCCGGCACTTCTGACGCCAGAGGCCGTCGCGAGGATCGAGGAGGCTGCGAAAGGGCTGAAGCGTTTGGCTTCAGACAATACGGACGAAGTGGCGCTCCCAACGGGCTCCCTCTTTATCGATGCCTTGCCAGGGAATCACCCGCTGCTGGAAGACTTCAAGTTGCGCCACCGCGCGGTGGACGTGCAGAAGGCACTGGCCGAAAGAGATCGTTTGGAGTTGGAGAATCTCCGATATGCCGCGCGGCTTCTCGCCGGCGAGCGAGGCGATCCTGAGACCGAAAGGCGCGTCATCGTGCCGGCGGGAACAGGCGTGGATGTGCAGGACCTCTAACGTGAAGCGGTATTGGGGAGTGGACTATGTGTGACGTTCAACGAGCACGCGGTACCGCGTCCCGGGGCACAGAGAGTCGCGGTCTCAGCAGGCCGGCGTCTTCGCCTTCGGGCCTATCGGGGCTGGAACCGCCTTGGATGCGGAGGGCGCGTCTGGCCATGAGGCCGGCGATGGAGGCTTCTAGAGAAGCTGTCATCAGCCTTCGATCGACAATTGATCCAGCCACGTATGTCGCTCCGATCAGCCGCCAGTTGGACGAGTTGGACGCGCAATTCACCGAGATGGGCGCCCAGGATCAAGGATCCTGGGTCTCTTTCGGCGAGAGTATCCTTGCGATCCTGGTTTCCCTACTTCGGTTGGCTGCTGACATAGTTCACGGCTTGGCCTCCCTGGCGACGGTCATTCCCCGAGGCTATCTGAGCGTGCTCGATCTAAGTGCGAGGATTCAACTTGCGAATGACCCCATGCAACGCGCAATAACAGAATTTAGGGAGCTCACCTCCGCGATATCTCACCTTCCCGACGCCTTTACGCAGCGTCTGGAATCGGCTTGGAACGGTCTGGAGACGAAGTGGCACAGGCTGTTCTCCAGCTATCGCCAGGGAAATGTTTACCAATTTGTCCGAGATCTCGCGGATCTGATCATTTTTGCGGTGCAAGTCGTTTTCTTAGTGCGAGCCTTGGTCGCCGCTGCCCGAAGCCTGTCTGTTGCTGTATCCGGCCGCGCGTCAGCGGCGACGGAGTCGCTTACGGCTGAGGCGGCGGGGACGCGGAGGGCCGTCCAGTCGGAAGTGGCAGCGGCTGGAGCGGAATCCACGGCTATTGAATCCGGTGTGGGGAGGGGCACGGCAGCAGTGGCCGAGAGACCCACGCCGGCCACAGTGTCAGTGGCACCCTTGGCAGAGGAAAGAGGGCTGGCTGCCTCGCGAACGACTACGGCGGAGCGCCTTGGAACGGGTGGCGCCCGACCAAGTCGCCGCACGGCGAGCGCTGCTGCACGTCCAGCCGCCGCCTCTCGGGCGACGGGCCGCCGAGACATTGGCCGCCCACCACGAAGTGCCAGGACGGGGAGCACTTCCACCCCACGCTCTGGCGGCTCTACAGGGATGGCCCGACGCGGGGCCGATCGACTTAACGCCAGAAGGGCCAACGTGAACAATGCGATAAAGAGGATCTTCGCGCACCGCTTTCTCCGCGAATTTACTAGCGTCTGGAGGAGTGTGCGGCCCGGAAACTATAACGTGGTCATACGCAGAGTTCACACCCTCGTTCGAGCGGGTTCACACAGAGAGGCTCATAGGCTGGCTACTAGCATGTACAACAATTGGCGTCAGCGATTCTGGCGTCGAATCCGAACCGCCGACAAGGGATCTGCTCTCGAAGCGCGTGAGCTTCTGGATTCAGCGGGCGTTGAATGGCCCGACTCGCCGACAGCCGCACCCTTTTTCAGGAGACCCGACGGAACGATAATCAGGATTACGATCGATCACATCCAGAGACGCGTTGATGCTCCCGGTCGTGCCGTGGATCCTAGAAACCTTCGGTTCCTGACCGCCCGTGAAAACAGCGTTGTGGCCGAAGGATTGCGGCGTGATACTGCGCGATACTCTGCGGATGCCGGATGGGAAGAGGTTTCGCTGCCCGAACTGGCACGACGCATCACCGAATAAGGTAAGCGTCTCGTGAACCGCCCTTACAGGGGGTCCGGCGGGACAGCCTGGCGTGCCACTTCGCAGTTTTCAGGGAAACGCTCGCCACACCTGGGTCCGGCGGGGGTCCGGCGGGACGGGGTCCGGCGGGGGTCCGGCGGGACGGGGTCCGGCGGGGTCCGGCGGGGGGGTCCGGCGGGACGGGTCCGGCGGCGGGTCCGGCGGGACAGCCTGGCATGCCACTTCGCAGTTTTCAGGGAAAACGCTCGCCACACCTGAATCAATGCTGAAAATGACCGCATTACAAGACCCGATTCGCCGTCCAAACGCCCACCTTCCTGTCGCCCCGCCTTCCCAAAGGCCGCTCCAGGCATGGCATGCCCCAAAACCGCCTTATTTTTCCGCAACCAAACCCCGCCACTCCGAACCACGCCCCGAAAATTCCCTGAAAACTGCTGATGGGACGCATCAGGCTGCTGCCCGAAAAGATCGCTGCCCGAAGAGATCCACGAGACCGGCGTCCGCCCGTCAGCCTAGTGTGTCCCTATGGCACTTCTTCCCAAACGCAGCCCTTCCTGCAGAGAAATGCGGATACTCACGATGGCGTCGAGGTCTCGTTCGGCCGGCGCCGAGACCCGAAGGCGTTTCACCGCTTTTTGGAATTGCCTGCATCCTCGACGCCAACATCCTGAACTTGTCCCCGCATGGCTTACCACTCGTTTGGTCTCCGCGTGCGGCCAGAAATGGACGGCACGATGTCGCGCGGATGGACCACAGAGATGCCAGGAAACCGCGCGAAATCACGGTCGTTGAGCGTGAGCAACCGCGGAACCCCATGCGCCAACATCGCGGCGGCCAGCCGGGCATCGTGCACTTGAACACCGGAAACCGAGTGCGCGACAACGAGCCGGCGCCATTCCGCATGAACCCGTTCGTTGTCCGGCACCAGCAGGAACACACTTTCAAGCAACGCCGCTCGTTCGTCGGTCTGGGCCGGCGTCAAGCCGAGACCGTTGTTCGAGACCGGACGAGTACACACGTTCCAGAACTCCACCAGATTCTGTGAAGCGAAACAAAGGCTCTCCCCCTTGGCCGTGAGCGCCCTCACGGCTTCTCGAACCAAGGCGTTATCAGGGTCGTTTGGCTCGACGAAGCGCAACAGGATGTTGGTGTCTGCCAGGACTGTCAACGTGACCTCAGTCGTGGTCCCGGTAGATGCTCTCGCGGTTGAAAGCAGAGGATGGCAAGTGAGGGAGGTCTCTGCCCATCTCGGCGAGGCGGTCGAGTGTTGCCTCGATATCCTGGGGGCTGGCCGGACGTGCGGTTTCAGCCTGCACCAAATCCTCGATTACGCCCTGGAGATATGCATCAAGAGGAACGCCCCTGGCGCGTGCCCGGGCGTTCAGGTTCGCCTCGATGTCCGGCTTGAGTTCGAGTCTGACAGTCATGCCACTCTCCTCCTGATTATCCCACTCCTTGCGCCACTCGGCGCCCGCGAGCATTCTGCAAACCTTGCGGCCAAGACACGGACAATAACAAACAACATCTTTTTCTCTTGACCTCCGAAATCGCGTCATGATACTCTTCCAGTAGAGAGGACTAGTGTGTCTTCCCCCAGATCAGTGTGGGGCGAGACTCGCTGGTCCTTTTTCATTTCCCGAACAGAATGGATTTCGCTCCCATGCTCCCTCGGCCCGGCAACGCATCGAGACTCCCAAGCGCGCCCCGACCCGGTTCGACACTTCTCGACACCCCACGCCCAACCAAATCAAAGCCCTGCGAAACGAAACACCCCCGCCGCCGCCAACCCATTCGACACTTTTCGACACCCCACGCCCAACCGAATCAACGCCCTGCGAAACGAATCACCCCCGCCACCGCCAGCCCGTTCGGCACTTTTCGACACCCCACACTCAACCAAATCAAGATCGGAAGAGCGTCGTGTAGGGCCAGAGGGAAGCGGCGGGTGGAGGGGGGGGGGGGGGCC
>JAEUQD010000669.1 GCA_016789925.1 Bryobacterales bacterium
CTTATCAGGAGGCATCTCATGTCGTGTTGCGGTAACCAGCGAGCGGCGCTGCGCCAGGATTCAACTCATATCGGTTCGCCAACCCACCATTGGGTCTCGGCGGCGGTGGAATTTGAATACACGGGGCACGGTCAGTTAACCGTAACCGGACCCCTGACCGGTATGTCGTACCAGTTCGCCGGCCACGGGGCTCGCGCCCAGGTGCACGGTTCCGACGCGCCCTCCATCGTCTCTGTGCCCAATCTGCGTCTGGTTCGCTGAAAACGATCCAGCCACTTAACCAAACCCCGATCGCCAAACCAAGAGGAGAAGTGTATGAGCGTACTGATCATCCCTATCGACGCCGCGCAGGTCGCACAGCGCGAGCGCGGAGAACAAAAATTGAAGGTCGCCGTGCAGGACCGCGCAGGCAAAGTGCGTTCCGAAATCGTTTCGATTGAGCAGGGCAAGGCCGAGATTCGCTTCGAAGTCGACCCGAAGCAAGCCCTTTCCGTGGCCGTCGGCCCGGCTACTGCGTCGGACGAAGACATCTTCCGGCTTCAGACCCTTACCGCACGAGTGTCGCCGGCCCAGTGGCGCGACCAGCGCTCGCTGACCATCGCGACAGTAATCGTCACGCCAGTGTGGTGGCGGCAATGGCTTCGCTGGTGCCGGGACTTCGTCATTGAAGGACGCGTCATCTGCGCCGACGGCAGCCCCGTGCCGGGTGCTGAGGTACGCGCCTTTGACGTCGACTACTTCTGGTGGTGGTCGTCCATTTCTCAAACCGGGCCCGCGGCGATCACCGATTCTACTGGCAATTTCACCATCAAGTTCCGCTGGTGCTGCGGCTGGCTGCCCATCTGGTGGTGGCGCTTGCGCGCGTGGCGGCTGGAACCGGACCTCGTCGACAGGATTCAGCCGGTCCTGAAGCTGAATCCCAATCTCAAGTTCCGCGAGCCGCATCCGGTGCCGTCCTTCGATATGGTGGCGCTCAACCCGCAACCACTGCCGCCCCGGCCCGACCCGATCTCCCCGGTTCTCGCGCTGAACAGACAGTTGGATCCCAGCGTGATCCCGGCCCTGCGCGACCGCCTGGTACGTGTGTTGCCCCAGGTTCCGGAACTCGAGCGCCTCCGCATCTGGCCCTGGTTTCCCTGGACCCCCTGGTTGGACTGCACGCCCGATCTCATCTTCCGTGTCACCCAGAATTGCGGTGGCACTGCTCCCAAGGTGATCGTGAACGAGTCGGTCTTCCAGACCCGCTGGGATGTTCCCACCAACCTCAACGTCACGCTCATCGCCAATCAGGAAGCCTGCTGTCTGCCCGATCCCGGCGACGAACCGGAAGGCGACTGCGCCCTGTTCACCAAGGTCTGCCTGATTCCGGTGAACCAGATTGGCGGTAACTCCGGCGCGGACCCGGCTCCTGTGGGCTATGCGGACCCGGGCGGCCGTGACCGTCCCTTCTCGGGAGTCGTCAGCCTCTACGGCCAGTTCGGCAGTGCCGCTCAGGCCGACTTCTATGAACTCGAATACACGCCTCATGGCGCTGGGGCTTGGGCGCCCGTGCCCGCATCGGCCTTGCTGGCGATCACGCGGGGCTACTTCGACTCCACCCTGGCGTTCCCCAACCAGTGGCAGTCCGCGGCCTTTCCGGTGATCAGCGCGGGTGGCCACCAGCTTTACGAAAGCCGCCAGCACTACGAGGACACTCATCCGCCGGCTAACTGGGGCACGCCCTTCGGGCGCTCCTGGTACACGGACCCCGACCATATCGCCTCCATCCAAACCGTGGGGGTGTTCCCGGACGGAGCGTTTGACTTCCGGCTGATGGGTTACAAGGCAGCATCGGACGGAACGCCCGACCTGACAACCGGCCGTCTGCTCGACGGTTGCGGGAACAATCAGGCCAACAATCAATTGGCAGTGCGGTTTGACAACCGTGTGGTAGGTCCAGCCATACCGGGCACGGTACACGTCAACACAACCGAGCCTGACTGCGGCATCACCGCGGTCCGCATCGGCGGCGTTCCCGTGGCGCCGTGTGGCGCACAGCAGTTACAGCCGGGCACTCCGCTCGAAATCGACTTCTTCGCCACCGATCCCGATGGCCACCTCGACCATTACGACCTGGAGGTGAAGTACGACCTGGGCAGTGTCAAGAACCTGCTCAATCCAGCGCAGGTCGGCACGCTGAGCCTCACTCCCCTCGCCGGCGGACCGGCGGGACCCGACTATTCGCAGGCCGTCACGCTCCCGCAAACGGCTGTCCGTCCCACCTGGAATGGCGGCAGCTTGCGTCTGCGTATCGACGACGCCTCGAAGGTGTTTCCGAAAACCTGCTGCTATCTCATCGAACTGACAGTGTGGAAGCGGAACATCGTCAACTGCAACGGCAATCTGAGTTACTACAACCAGATGCACTACTCGTTCACCGTCCTGGTGTAGCGAGGCTTTCACGGGCACGGGCTGCGCTTACCAGGCGCCGCCCGAGCATTTTCGTGACATTCAGATCGTCTAAGCTGGAGTTGTTATGCTCTGGCTGTTCTGCTTCCTGCTCGCTTCTCTTGATCTGGTCAGCGACGGCAAGTCGGCCTACACCATTTGGCTGGCGCCTGACGCGATTCCCGCCGAACGGCGCGCCGCCGATGAACTCTCGAATTACATCGCCGAAATGACCGGCGCGAAGCTGCCTGTCGTTGCGGCGGCCAGGCCCAGCGGCAAGCTGATTCGTCTGGAACCGCTCAGTCGCGCCGGCGCGGAGCAATTCTCGTGGAAGCAGGACGGGCGCGACCTCGTGATCGCGGGCGGGCGTCCACGCGGCGTCCTCTACGGTGTCTACACCCTGCTCGACCATTGGGGCTGCCGCTGGTACACGCGCGACGTGTCCCGGATCCCCAAGGTGCGCAAGCTGAGCCTGAGCGCGCTATCGGGCGTCCTTCAAGGCCCGGCTTTTGAATACCGCGAACCGTTCTTCTTCGAAGCCTGGGAGAAGAACTGGGCTGCGCGCAACCGCACGAACGGTCATTTCCAGGAACTCGATCAATCCACCGGTGGCCGTCTCCGCTATCAACCCTTCGTCCATAGCTTCTACGACATCCTTCCTCCCAAGGACTACTTCGCCACCCATCCCGAATATTTCTCCTTCATCGACGGCAAGCGGCGTTGGGAGCGGGGGCAACTCTGCCTCACCAATGCGGCCGTACTGAAACTCACAGTGGGCCGCGTCCGCCAGTGGATTCGCGATAACCCCGAGGCCATGATCGTTTCCGTCTCGCAGAACGACTGGGAAGGGTGGTGTGAATGCGACAACTGCCGCCGTGTCGAGCAGGAAGAAGGCGGTGAACACTCTGGCCCTATGTTGCGCTTCGTCAACGCTGTTGCCGCCGAAATTGAGAAGTCACACCCTGACCGTCTCGTCGACACCATCGCCTATTGGTACACCGAGAATCCGCCGCTCAAGGTCCGGCCCCGCCCCAACGTGCGCATCCGCCTCTGTCCGATCGGAGTCTGCGAATCTCATCCCTACGAGAAATGTCCGCGCAGCGCCTATTTCATGAAGAACCTGCGGGCGTGGTCAAAGATCACCAACCAGCTTTATATCTGGCACTACAACACCAATTTTGCCCACTATCTGCTGCCGTTTCCCGACTTCGATGAATTCGCCGCCGATATCCCCATGTACCGCCGCCACGGCGTGGTCGGCCTGTTCATGGAAGGTTCGTATGCCAAGAACGGCGGCGGCGAACTGGCGGAACTGCGCGCCTGGGTGATGGCCCGGCAGCTCTGGGATCCGGCAACCAACGTCGACAAGGCCGTCACCGAGTTTCTCGATGCCGTCTACGGACCCGCCGGTAAGCCCATGCGCGCCTACTACGACCTGCTCCAGCAACAGGCGCGCCGTCCCGATGGGCATATCTATATCTTTACCCTGCCCACTTACTCGCCGGACTTTCTGCCGCGCGCCGAGCAGATCTTCGCCCAGGC
>JAEUQD010000716.1 GCA_016789925.1 Bryobacterales bacterium
AGCCCCCAAAGGCGCGGAAACTGTCCTTTCCGGAGTCTGGATGTCCGCCGATGCCGCGCTCGTCGAGCGCCTCGTCCGCGAAGGAGCAACCCCCGAAACTTTCCGCTTATATCTCGGCTACTCCGGCTGGGCCGCCGGCCAGTTAGAAGGAGAAGTCCGCCAAAAAGTCTGGCACATCTTCCCCGCCGACGCAGTGGCCGTCTTCTCCGACCCCGCCGCCTTATGGAAGAAACTAATCCGCCGAACCGAACTGAAAATCGCCCGGCGGTGACGAGGGCGGCGTGAGCGACTGCAAAAGAAGGGTATCATAACTCGAGTGCAGGCTGCACGCGTCAGGAGCGACATGGGCCCAACTTCCGGAAATCGTCCTGCGCGAAGCAATCATCGATATCGCGCAGTCCATGTCAAACCACGGTCCCGATCAGCGCTTTCGAACGAAGGCTCGATGAGGAGTCTCAAGTTAGTTGGCAACCCACTGAGCGAACCGCTAAGTTGCTTAGCACCCAAGTACCTGAGGGCAAGACTAATTGAGATCGTGCTTCAACTCCAAACCGTTTGATTGACGAGGTTCGTTGCTGAAGCAGCTATCGCTCCTCCGACAAAACCGAGAGTCGTACCTCCCCCAGGAAGAAGACTTCCGACGGCGCCGCCGATGAGCCCGCCAAGAAAGTCGCTGGTAAAGACATCAAACCACTTTATCCGCAAGGCCGGTCCACCGTCTTCGAGAACCGTCTCCAGACTGCTGACGGCGATAGTAGCTAATGCAAGTGCCGGCTTCCCGGAAGCCTCATCAAGAAGCTCACGATAGATACCCTTGACTTCAGCGAGGGCCTTTTCTAGAGATATTTGGGGTTGGCCAGTTGTTCGAAGAATTCGCTGAACCTGTCGAACTTCCTTTGTTGAGAACAATCCGTAACGTTGGAGGTCGCCAAGTAGCAGGTTTGCCATTGTCATCTTGTCCCCCTTAGATTGACGAAGCCGCTTCAGGATCATCCGCAGGTAGGAACTATGAATGTCTCCAAACGACTGTGGAAGCAACACCTCAAGCGGACTCACTAGTTCGACGCTCGTCCTTCGCGCTGCTAAGGCAGCCCGCTCAGCCCCTTTGATCGCAGTCGGGAGGTCAGCCGAGGATATTGATCGTGATTTCGCCATCAGTTTCCTTTCAATCTTCAATTCTCTACTGAAAATTACTCTGCTATGTTCTGCGGAAGCGTCGTGGCATGCTGGTTATCATTCGCAACATCTCGAATCGCTCGAGTTGCAAACGGAGTATAAGTCATCACTTGAGGGCACCGCAAGCATGCTTTCTCTGCCTCCTGGGCGAACCACCTGCAACTTCGTCGAATCAGGCATGGCGGTGAACTGTCGACGACCGCTGGCAAGATCTGCACGATTCGTGTTGCGAGTTCGCATTTTCTCCCCTGAAAGTGAACGCACTTTTCTTCGACGCACTTCGCCGCAAATCGAAGGATCTCGGTGGGCTTGACCAGTACCGGCGATCCCGAAGTCATCTCGTGCGCTGCTGAGACAAAGTCAGTGAGATAAGCAAGCATGGGCTCAGTACCAGTTCGAACCCCGAGTACGAGTGCATCTTCCATGTCTGGCTGAGCGCTTGGGCAAGTCATGTTGGAAATAGTTGATCGCAATCATATCACATCGGGTGGAGAGATAGATTCGCCAGACAGAGCTAGACACAGCGGCAGAGTTGCGACAAAGACAGGGCGACAGGACCGAGAGACGGAGAGGCCTCGATTTTGCCAGACCTGGATCAAGTGATTCCGAACAACAATGCCGGAAATGACGCATTGGCGCCGAGAGCTAAGCCCCCAGGCCCCTCCCATCTGGTAGATATTCCTAACACGGCTGCGCGTTCCTCAACCCGCACCGGCAGCACCTCAACGTTTCGAACTGGTCCACACGACTTCGCCAGGCTTAATGAAATCGAATGCTCTGAATGCGGCTGGCACCAAAAGCTTCAAGTCGGCGAGGCTATTAGTGGGCGCGTCGAGGATGAGGATGGAGACTCAGATTCTGTTGAAACGGGATCTCTTGGTCGGTGGTTATCAAGACCTCAAATCCTACCGACTCCGCCGCATCGAGAAGGGCGCCGTTCTTCAGACCAGCCAACCCGGCGAAGGCGGCGGATTGGCAGTCGTGCCCTTCGAACAACAACCGAAGGCGCTGATCAACGCACTCATCCAGCAGCAGCCGCATTAGACTCGCGCGAGCCGCAGTTCCTTACACTCCTCAAGGACCTGGATGGCGAGCTTGCGGTCCACGTGGGAAACCCCTCCAGAAAATCGTCGAGCGATTCGCCATTCTCCAGACAGTCGAACAGGGTTTGCACGGGAACCCGGGTCCCACGAAAAACAGGGATTCCCTGCATTACTTCGGGATCGCGCGCAATCGGTTCTTGCACCGCTTCATTGTCCGTCATGGCGGCGAACGCGATGGCCGCCCGCACATCCTCTTCCGTCAGGGGAGGGAAGTCAGCCAGAATCTCGGCTGTTGCGGGCGCCGTGACGAGCGGCGACCTGAAGGATCTGATCCCGTCTTGTGAGTCGCAGCTCCTCCAGCGTCATCGATCACCTGCTCACATCATATCGCTGTGGGCGCGTCGAGGATGAGGATAGACCTACTTCAACCGGTCGACGTCGCTGCCGGCCATGAGGTAGGCGCCCGTGCCCCAGGTCTGGCTACCCAGGCGGATCCGCTTGTAGTTGTCGTTGCCGCCCGGGTCGGTACCGGCAGAGACGCCCGTGACCTGGCCGTCCACCACGTATTTCGTGTTCACC
>JAEUQD010000792.1 GCA_016789925.1 Bryobacterales bacterium
CCTCCAGGCCACAATCCTGCACCTGCTCGGAATCGACCACCTGAAGCTCACCTACCGTTTTCAGGGGCGTGATTTCCGCCTCACTGATGTGGGCGGGCACTTGATTAACGGGCTGCTGGCTTAACTACCTTCCGCCAAAGCGTGCATCTCGTGATGCACACGAATGAGTTCTTCTTCCAAATGGGAGAGGATTTCGTCCGCGGAATCGAGGTGATTCTGCCGCCCCTGCGTTTCTAGCGACAAGGCGAGAGCGGCGGCTGGTTCGGCGCCGAGAATTGCCAGCGATCCTTTCAGAGTGTGCGCCGATCGTTGGAGGGCGTCACAGTCCTTTGAGCTCACGGCGGAGCGAATCTTATCCAGTAGCGGCGGATACTCGGCGAGATAGATCTCAGCCACTTCCCGGAGTAGATCTTCGTCCCCTCCTACTCGTTCTAACGCGGTGCTGCGGTTAAAACTGACTAGCTGCTTTGAAATCTCCATGGCGCCTCGCGAACTCGATACTCACGCCGCTAAACTGTCTATCGGCTGGTTCGTCAAGGGACTTTACAAGGTTCGACGGTATACACACGAGCGGCCGGAATCCCTCTTCCCCGCCTCGGCACAATACTAGCAGATGTAGAACTCTCCGTGAATCGCTCAACGCAGTTACGTTTTTTCCGCTTCAATAGCAGCGATGATTCCGGTCTTGTAGGACCGGTGCTGCAGTTCTACTCCCAGGAGGCGGCAGATCGCCCGGCCGTCTACCTGCCGGTTGGCGCTTCGCGTATCGTCCTCGGGCAGTCTCCCCAACGGCGCCGGAGCCGCAATGCCCAGCGCCGATGCGCAGAACTGAGTGATTTCCCGAGCCTCACACGGGGCCTCGTCCGCGACCGGATACGCCCCGCCGAGCGTCGATTGGAGCGCCGCGGCGCACAACGCGGCAAGGTCATCCACGTAAATCCGGGAAATATAGTTAGTGCCGTCTCCCCATAAACGATGCGTCCCATTCCGCAGCGAAACCTGGACACCGCGCCCGGGGCCGTAAATCGCAGTTGGGCGCAGGATCAACGTCGACGGGCATAATTCCCGCACGCGGCGCTCTTCGTCAACCCGCATCGTCTCCCGCGCGGCTCGCGGGGCGGGCAAGGTGTTCTCGTCGACGTAGGGTTGAGCGCCATAGACTCCGGTCGTCGACAAGTAGACGATCCGCGCGGCCCGTTCCAGTAGCGGAGCCAGCGCCTCTGTCGGCGGCAACCAGTCGTGCCCATTGCGAACCAACGGAACCGAATGCAGAATCGACGTGCCAGCCGAAACCCGCCGGCAGAATTCGGAAACCGTTTCGGGGTTTGCGCTATCCAATTCAGTACGATGAGTCGCCAGCACGCTATGACCCTTGGCGAGGAGCATTCGTGCCACCCGCGACCCCGTGTATCCCGCCCCAAGAATAAGAAATTGACCCAACAGTTGAGATTATCGCAGCCCGTCCGACACTCAGGAAGTACAAGAGGGCAATGTCCCGATGTCGATTGATCAAAGCCGGCTCGAACGAGTGAAACAGATGATGCAGGGTTTGCCGCTGGAAGAGCCAGCCTACGAGGACCCGCAGGAGGAAATCGCCTTCTATTTCCAGCACGCGGCCAAGAGCCTGCGGGCGTCTGTGGAAGGCCGGCCGCCAGCCGGGCAATCGGAGCGGATCCGCGACCTCGCCGCCCAGACGCCGGACCCCGTCCAACTCCAGCGGTTGCTCCAGGCCGAGTCTTGGGTTCCCCTGCGCGTCGCGGCGATTACCGCCGAAGGCGTGGCGCTCAAAATCCCCAACCCGGACAACAATTAAGAGACCCCAGCCGGGTGAACCGGCCGGGGTGTGTGTGAGATTCGACGGGGCTCTTAGAACTGGTTCCAGAGGTACTGGTTGTATACCTCGTGGTGGAACTGCACTTCCGGAGCTTTGACCGTGGTTCCGAGAAGGCGGGAGCAGCGGTCGGCCGACGCCTGTTTCAGATCGGCGTAGCGGTTCTTAATGTCCTCGCCCAACAACTTCGTCGTCCATTCGGCGGCTCTGAAATTCTCGATCGCGGTGTAGATGTTGTCCGGCAGGAAGCGCTTAGCTTGCCGCAAGTCTTCCAGGTCCGATGTGTCGCCCTCGAGGCCGGTCCGGAAGATCGCGTAAAGCGCCATGTAGGGGTTGGCATCGGGACCTACCGAGCGCACTTCAACGCGGGCGCTCTTCGAGTTGCCAATGGGGATGCGGACCATGGATCCGCGATCGACGGCGGAGGCCTTGATCTGGTTGGGCGCTTCAAAGTGCGGGTCCAGCCGACGGTAGGCGTTCACGCTGGCGTTGAGGGTCAGGCACAGATCGTTCCCGTGGGTCAGAATGCGATCGACGAATTCCCAGGCGAACTTGCTCATGTTCTCTTCGCCCTTGGGGTCCCAGAAGATGTTATCGCCATTGGTGGAGATGGAAACGTTGGTGTGCATGCCGTTGCCGTTGACGCCGACGACGGGTTTGGGCAGGAAGCAGGCGGTCAGGCCCAGCTTGGTCGCCACCTGGCGGCAAATCAGCTTGTAGAGTTGGATCTGGTCGGCGGCGGCCACGACTTCTCCGTAGCCGTAGTTGATTTCAAACTGCGACGGCGCCACTTCCGGGTGGTCCTTTTCATTCTGGAAGCCCATCGCCCGCTGCACTTCGGCCGCCGTGTCGATAAACACGCGGAGCGGATCGCCGGGCAGCGAATGATAGTAGCCGCCGGTGTTGACGTACTCGAATTTCCCGGTTTCATGGTACCGGCGTTCGGCGTCAGTACCCTGGAAGAGGAAACCCTCAATCTCGTTGGCAGCGTTCAGGGTGTAGCGATTGGTCTCGAACTGTTTCTGAGCGAAAGATTTGAGCACGCTGCGCAGGTCACCGGCGTAGAGGGATCCGTCCTTGTCGATCACTTCGCCGAAAACCAGTACCTTGCCGTTGCCGAACACATCGGCCGGCGCCCAGTAGAAGGCGCTCCAGTCGATGCCCAGCCGCAGGTCGCTTTCGCGTTGAGCCGTGAAGCCGCGAATCGAAGATCCATCGAAAGTCAGGTTGTCCCAGCTCTTGATCAGGAACTTCTTGTCGTAGTCCAGCATGTGCAGGCGACCTTCCAGGTCGCTGAACAACACCGTCACGGCTTTGATCCGCTTCTCGTCGGTCAGATACTTGAGGCGTTCTTCCTGGATCGTCTCAAAGGGAACGCGGTTCTTCCGCTCTTCCTTGGCTTTGACGTTCAGCTCTTCCAGTTCCTCGTAGGAAAGTGCAAGAAAATTACGTAAATCGTTAGACATCAGTCTCCTCGGTGAAGGCTTGCGAAAACCGCTACGGTTACGGGGTGCGGCTCGCCCACGGGGCGAACTCCGCATGGCCAGCGGGATTCTTAAATTGTAAGCGGCCTGCCCGGCCCACGTCCGCTTTTTCCCAATGGATTATTCTATAGACCCCATCGGCGTTGCTGATAGGTCCTGATTCCTAAGGCTTCGAGCCGAAAAACGCCACCATCCCGATCACGAACGTGTCCCCGTGTTTGCGGGCATTCAGTGTGGCGCCTCGCTCAAAAATGGGATGACTTGACCAATCGTGGCGGTATTCGGTGCGGGCAATGAGCCCTTCCTGCCACTTCCGTTCGACCGTGAACGTGAAGGCTTTAAGTCCCTGGGGGGTGCCCGTGATGAAGCCGTCTGAATCCTTAAAATATTCCAACCGTGGGCTGACCGCCCAGTTCGTAGACAGTTGAAACCGGGCCGCGGCACCCACCGCCGCCCACTGGGCACGGTTCCCGTCGCCGGCGAGACGTTGGTGGCCGTAGTCGATGTTCAGATAGGTCTGGATCTTTTCGGTTGGGTTGAAGGTCACGACCTGATCGACGAAGTGACGCATTCCATTGGCCTCCGGCACCGGTTCCGAACCTCCGTAGTAGTTGACCAACCAGGAGAGCTTGCCCAACGAAAGGGCGCTCGTCAACCCGACGGTCTTACCCGCGTTCGTATCTTCGACGTTGTTCCACCCATTCACCAGTTGCACGCCCGCCGTCCAGCGGCTGTTCACCGGCTTGGCGGCTCGCACTCCGAAGTGGTAGTACGGTCCGTTGGTGTACAACAGGCCGCGGGAGTAATTCCAACCCAGGTGGGTTTCAGTCAACTCTGCACCGGCGCTTGTATAAAATTTGCCGATGTCGATTTGCAACCCCTTGCCGTTGGCTGGCCGCAGACTGAGGTACGCCTGGGGCAGGTAACGCAGGCTGTCGAAACCGCTGGCATGATCCTGGAAATTAAAAAGATCGAATGCGCGGCCGAAGCCGAAGTCGAGTTTGAAGCCGACAGGAGCGGGATCGTGCTCGACAGTAAACTTCCCCATGTTCAAGCTGAGACCGTCCGTCCGGATGTCGAAGTTCCGGAAGGGCAGCGTCCGCGAGGCGGGGTGGTTTGGCGTGTAGTTGCCATAAACATCCAGCAGGCCGCTGAGTTTGAGCGGGCCGACGGTCCAGTTGGGCGGGCCAGGTAACTGGGCGAAAAGACAGGACCCGGTCGACAGGCCGGCGAAGACCACCATCCGGACACACGAATAGCGTTTCAATGATTCCGCTCCTAAAGGAGAGAGAGTGAACTCCCAGCAGGCCAGTTTGTCCTCAGAAGATACGTTTGTCCTGAGTTGACTGACCTGTGTTGACCGAGTCTACGGGGAATTGCCTGTGCCGCGCCAATAGATACTTTCAATTGCCCGCATAAAAATATTCACTTTCTTTGCACGAATGAAACCGGGCATCATTACCAGTAACCCGCCGCGCCCGCGGACTTTCAAACTTTCCAGAGGGAGTTTCATGAAGCTTCTTTCGCTGTTGACGTTGCTCGTCTGGCTTGTGCCAGCGGCATTATCCGCCGATGCCCCCACACCGGCTGAATTGCAGGCCGCTATCAAATCCGCGCAAATGGCCGGAGACAACGCATGGCTCCTTGTGAGCACAGCTTTCGTCCTGATGATGACGGGGCCTGGGCTGGCCTTGTTTTACGGAGGATTAGTCCGGAAGAAGAACGTGCTGGCCACAATGATGCAGAGCTTTACACTCATGGCCTTGGCCAGTGTTCTGTGGGTAGTCGTCGGCTATTCGCTCGCTTTCGGCGAATCAGGCGCATTTCTTGGCGACTTTCGCTATTTGATGCTCAATGGAGTCGGCGGCGACCCGATGCCGGATTATGCCGCCACCATTCCACACCAGACCTTCGCGATCT
This sequence comes from Bryobacterales bacterium, assembly GCA_016789925.1. Taxonomy (GTDB): domain Bacteria; phylum Acidobacteriota; class Terriglobia; order Bryobacterales; family Bryobacteraceae; genus JADLDI01. Next base: position 5,236 of record JAEUQD010000792.1, read on the forward strand.
TTCAGATGATGTTCTCCATCATTACTCCGGCTCTGATCTGCGGGGCCTTCGCCGAACGGATGAAGTTCAGCGCCATGGTGTTGTTCATGACGCTCTGGTCGTTCCTTATCTACTATCCGATGGCGCACATGGTTTGGGGTAAAGGTGGATTGCTCAACGCGTTCCTGGGTGGATCGATTCCCTGCTTCGACTTTGCCGGCGGAACGGTGGTCCACATCACCTCCGGTGTATCGGCGCTGGTTTGCGCCATCTATATGGGCAAACGGAAAGGGTACGGTTTCGAGCCGATGAAGCCGCATTCGCTCGTGCTTAGCTTCATCGGGGCCTGCCTGCTTTGGGTGGGCTGGTTCGGATTCAACGCGGGCTCCGCGCTGAATTCCGGGTCGCTGGCCAGCAGCGCATTCCTTGCTACCCATCTGGGCGCTTCCGCCGCCACCATCGGCTGGGTGCTGATGGAATGGATCTACGACAAACCGAGCATCCTGGGCGCGATCTCGGGCGCGGTCGCCGGATTGGTGGTAATTACGCCAGCCGCCGGTTTTGTCGGACCCGGCGCGGCCATGATCATGGGATTTCTGGGTGGGATCGTCTGCTACTTCATGGTGGTGAAAATCAAGTCGAAGCTCGGTTACGACGATTCCCTGGATGCCTTCGGAGTCCACGGCGCGGGTGGAACGTTGGGCGCGATACTGACCGGTGTCTTTGCGTCGCGAATCGTCAACCCGGCGATTGCGGAAGGGAAGGCGGGATTGCTGGAAGGCAACGCGGGACAGGTGGTGAACCAGTTGATCGGCACGGCGATCGCCTGGGTGATCGCCATCGTTGGAACCCTCGTGATTCTCAAGATCTGCGACTTGGTCTGCCGCGGCGTGCGCGTCCCCGAACACCACGAGGTCGAAGGGCTCGACCTGTCACAGCACGGCGAAGAAGGCTACAATCTGGAGGCGTAAGAGACCATGAAAAAAGTAGAAGCCATCATCCAGCCCTTCAAGTTAGAGGACGTGAAGGAAGCCCTGAAGGGGATCGGCATCGACGG
>JAEUQD010000810.1 GCA_016789925.1 Bryobacterales bacterium
ACCTTGTTTCGCATTGCATCGATGACCAAGTCGTTCACGGCCCTCTCGATCTTGAAGTTGCGCGACGAAGGTAAGTTATCGTTAGACGCCCCCGCGGAAACCTACGTGCCCGAGATGCGCGGCTGGAAGTATCCCACCGCGGACTCCCCGAAAATCCGCGTGCGCGACCTTCTTACGCACACCGCCGGCTTCGTCACCGACGACCCGTGGGGCGACCGGCAGACGCCGTTGCCCGAAGACGAGTTCACGCGTCTGTTGAGCGAGGGCGTCCCCTTCACGCGCGCCCCGGCCACGGCGATGGAGTATTCGAATCTCGGATATGCGATTCTCGGGCGGATTGTCGCCAACGTTTCCAAACAACCCTACAAAGACTTTGTGCAACGCACACTGCTCGGTCCCCTTGGCATGGCCTCCACCGGCTACGATGTCACCGCGGCGCCGGCCGAACGCCGCGCGCTCGGCTATCGCTGGCAGAATGGCGCCTGGAAGCTCGAACCCACGATGGCCCACGGAGCTTTTGGAGCCATGGGCGGCCTGCAAACCAGTGCCGCTGACTACGCCAAGTACGTGGCCTTCCTGCTTTCCGCCTGGCCCTCCCGCGACGGCGCGGACACGGGCCCGGTCAAGCGGTCGAGTGTGCGCGAACTGGCGCAGGGCGCCAACTTCCCATCGCTGCGTCTACGCCCCGGCGCCAGCGGACAGGGCGCCTGCCGCCAAGCCGGGGTCTACGGAATGGGCATGGTGGTGGTCGCCGACTGCGACTTAGGCCTGACTTTGAGTCACGGCGGAGGCTATCCCGGCTACGGTTCGCTCGTGCTCCTGCTGCCCGACTACGGCGCCGGCATCTTCGCGTTCGCGAATCGCACTTATGCCGGACCCCGCGCGCCGGTATGGGACGCCGCCGTGGCGCTGCTGCGCGCCGGGCATCTCACCCAAAGGCCCGCCATCGTCACTCCCGCCCTCGCAACCGCCTATGCGGCCGTGCGCACCTTCTTTACGTCCGGGTCTGTCACCTCCGCCGGGGATGTCTTGTCGCCCAATTTCCTCATGGATCGCGACGCCGCCGATTGGGCGCGCGACTTGTCCGCGCTGAAGACTGAGGTGGGCGCGTGCGACACCACGTCACCCCTCGTCCCCAGCGGTGCACTCTCGGGAGAGTTCACCTGGCACTGCGAGCACGGCCGCGTCAAGGGCGAGTTCCTCCTGGCGCCGTCGCACACTCCGCGCATCCAGTCCTTGGGTCTTACTCGCGTCACCCTCTCACTCTGAAAGTGAAGAAAACTCTACTGGAATCTACCCAGTGGCTCGTGGTACACTCGCTCCCACTTATGGGTAAACTAACCGACGCAGCCGGAACCATGTACGCCTCGAATCTCAAGATTGGTCAGGATCTGAATAAGCTGTTCACGATGATCTGGGATTATCGTGAGACGATCCACAAGTTCCTGGCCGGAAACGGCCCTGAGCCTAAGCTGAGTACCGCAACCGGTATCACCAACTTCGAGAAAGAGATCTATAGCCGTATTGAAAAATTTGAAGGGGAAATTAAAACGACGGCCAGCATCTTGGAAAAATACGAGGTAAAAGGGAAAAAGACGAAAGAAGAGAAAAAGAAGCTTGCCGAGAAATTACTGAGCGACGCCCGAGTTCAGTTGGCGGAATTAAAGCACATCAAATCAGTCAACGAGTACCTTTCCTGAGCCATAAGAAATCGAATAAGAGAGACACTATGGATAAAAATCTTGCAGCCCAAAAGAAACAGAAATTGGACAAATTGGTCGCTAAGATGCAACTGGCCAAAAATGGTTCGCAGAAGTTGCAGTCCGTCCTGACCGCGCTCAAGAAAGCCGCATCGGAGACGGAACAAGCATAACCGCGGATGGCAGCCCGATTGGGTCTGCACCCCTTAATGAGTGCCTACCGGGCTTCTTGGATTGGCGCGCTCCTGTCGTTGGCGATTTTCACCGTTCCCGCCGCGCCGCAGGTGACGGCTATCGCCGGTGCGACAGTGTTCGATTCCATCACGGGAACGGCTCTTCCCAATCACACGGTCTTGATCGAACGCGATCGAATCCGGTCGGTCGCGCCGCGACGCTCCGTCGCCATTCCCAAGGGTGCGTCTGTGATCGACGCCAAGGGGAAGCACCTCATCCCCGGATTGATCGACGGGCATGTCCACCTGATGCATGTCCTCGACTTCGCGCATGTCACCGCCGACGAAGTGCTGCCCCTGTTTCTCGCCCACGGAGTCACGACTCTCCGCGACACCGGTGACCAGGTGTACGCCGAGAAGTTACTCGCCCGTCACGCCGAGCAGCGCCCGGAGTCGTGCCCCCGCATCATGCTCTGCTCGCCCTTGTTGGACGCCGACCCGCCCTTTCATAAGGACATCGGCTATCCCCTTGTCGATCCCGACAAAGTGCCAGACGTCGTTGCTGACATGAAAGCCTGGGGAGTCACCACGCTGAAGCTCTACGTCGGCATGACGCGGCCGGTCGGCCAGCGAATTATCGACGAGGGCCACCGCCACGGCCTGGTCGTGACCGGGCACCTCGGCCGTTACTCCGCCCAAGACGCCGTCGCCGACGGCATCGACAGCCTCGAACATATCTGGTCGGTGTTCAACTTCATCCTCCCGCCAACACCCACGACGCCGGCGGCCAGGCTCGAAGC